>JAISDH010000151.1 GCA_031264975.1 Bacteroidales bacterium | reverse complement strand
GGATATGGATTGCTGTTGATAGATATGGGAAAAGATTCGTCAACTTCGTTATTGGCGACAGGAGCAATGAAACGGCGGAAAAGTTTTGGCAAGCGATAAAACATCATCAAATGGGTAATGTAGCAAGTGATTATTGGAAAGCATATGAGAGTATTATCCCTAAGAAAGTGCATATTCAAACGAAGGCAGCAACATTTACTGTTGAAGGGTATAACAGCAATATGAAATTACGTATAATTCTAATCATGAATATCCTATTTTTTGTTTATCTTATGAGTTTTTCTCAAAATCCTTTTCTTACAGTATTACAAATACATAATGCAAAAGAACATGAATATGACACTATTCTTGGCATCAGTTTTTTGAAATATGATTCTATCCTAAAGGAATATATGGTAACAAAAATTAAACGTACTAACAATGCTTATCTTATTAGACTAACAGATGCTACTACTTGTCATTATTTGTTTACGATTATTTCTTTAAAAACGAAAAAACAAGAGGGAAAGAAAATACAAAAAGGAAAACAATATTATTTCTTATTGTATTCTTATTATGACACTAATATTTATCGAATAATGGAAGATCCAGTAAAGAAACAATTTATCATCAATGGTGTTTCTGTCATCTTTAATACAGATTTTAAGACAGGATATATTGTAACAACACCAAATTTAAATGGATTATACTATACCATACCATAAAATGAAATATCTTGTCCTGAAATAGCTATACAAATGAAGAAGAAAAAAATGACAGAGAAAAAAGTAGAAAATATGACAAAAAGAAAGCAGACAATATTGCTATAGTATCAAAGAAGTCAATCTACACGAGATATAGGAAATATAAATTCTTTCATATCTATCGTCTGACAATCCGTGCGTAAAATCAAATCCTATGCTACGCAGCAAGTTTTCGCAATCCCTGGCCCCTAGTATTTTGGCAGTCAAGAACAGGAAAATGTATTGTTATTTTTATTTTACAAAATTACTTCTTTGAATTTGATTGCCGAATTTTTATTCCGGCGGGTGGATGAAAAAATATTTGCAGTTTTGTAACGTTACATAGCAGACAATAATCAACAATGTCCCTATATGCAAACACTATTAATAGCAGCAGATCATGCAGGATTTGAAACAAAAGAATTTATAAAAAAAGCATTGGAAATTCAAGGATATACGATGAAGGATTATGGTACTTTTTCTACTGAAAGTATGGATTATCCGGATGTTGTTCATCCGTTGGCTCAGGAGATAAATGCAGGAAACTGTTTGAGAGGTATTATTCTTTGCGGTTCAGGCAATGGCGTAAATATGGTCGCTAACAAATATCCTTATGTACGGTCGGCTTTGTGCTGGAATGAAGAAATTGCTTCTTTGGCAAGAAAACACAATGATGCAAACATTATTGCTATTCCTGCACGATTTGTGGATAAACAAATGGCATTGAAAATTGTAACAGTCTTTTTAAATACCGATTTTGAAAGCGGAAGACATCAAGAACGTAGAAACAAAATTGCGGCAACTTCCAATTATAACATTAACAATATAAATTATATTAATCAAAATGACAAACAGTGAATTATTAATAAGTAAACTTGAACAGTTTATCCGAACCTATTACAAGAATATGGTAATAAGGGCATGTATTTTCTTCATCGCCATTTCTTCATTCTTGTTTATCACATTGGTTTTGTTTGAGTATTTCACCTATTCAAATTCCATTCTTCGGGCGATTTTATTATATACATTTGTTGTAGTTAATGTATTTATAATCTGTTTTTTTGTCATTCGTCCATTATTGAAAATTTGGGGAATAGGCAAACGTTTATCGTATGAAGAAGCGGCAAAGATTATTGGAAAACATTTTCGGGAAATTGATGATAAATTGCTGAACGCACTCCAACTTCGCACAATGTCGCAACAACAGGGACATGTGGCAAGTATGGAATTGCTGCATGCTTCTGTTGATGAGAAAATAAAACAGGTCAAACCTTTTCGTTTTCAAGCGGCGGTAAACTTGCGAAAGAATTTGAAATATATCAAGTATGCCGTTATTCCCATTCTGTTTATCATTTTTATATTTGCATGGGACTATCATGTTTTTACAGAACCGGCACAGCGAATAGTAAAATACGGTCAATATTTTGAGAAACCTGCTCCCTATCATTTTGTTGTCGAAAATGAAAATCTTATCGCATTCCAAAATGAAAACTTTACCCTTAATATTAAAGTAGAAGGAGAGGAAATTCCGGAAGAACTTTTTATCGAAATAGAAAATGCTACACACAAACTGCAGCATAATACAAAGACAACATTTAGCCATGAATTTAAAAATCTACAAAGGACAACCGATTTTCAACTGTTTACGGAAGAGGCTAGATCGCGTCCGTTTCAATTGGAAGTAATCCCCAAACCTATTTTGATTAATTTTTCCATGCAATTGGAATATCCAAACTATACCGATAAGCCAAACGAAACAATTGAAAACAGGGGAGACATTACCATTCCACAAGGAACCAAAGTTACATGGAAATTTAATTCAAGAAATACCGATGAAGTTATTTTCGCATTTGACGATAAAAAGATAAATCTGGACGCGAAAAAAGATAATTCTCAATATAGTATGCGTCTCATGCAAAATATCGCTTATACGGTTTTCAATAAAAATATTCACATGACCAATAGCGATTCTTTACAGTATTATATCAATATTGTTGCCGACCAGTACCCCGCTATTGATGTTATGGTAATTAATGATTCGGCTTTTATTGACCGGTTTTATTTTAAGGGAACAATCAATGATGATTATGGATTCACAAAGCTACATTTTGTCTATGCCGTTTTGGACAGGGAACATAAGGAGATTTCAAAAGAATCTGTCAATATCCCCATTCATAAAAACATCAATCTGCAAGAATTTTATTACTATTTCGATGCACAAATCATGAATTTGGAAGCTGGTCAAACGTTGGAATATTATTTTGAAATATGGGATAATGACCAGGTGAACGGAAGTAAATCAACCAAATCAACAGCTATGAGTTTTACATTGCCGACATTGGAAGAAATTCAAAGGCAATCAGAAAGCGTTAATCAGCAAACACGTACGGAATTAAACAATCTGATTAAAGAAAGCGAATCTCTTCTGAAAAATATTGAAGATCTGAAAAAAAGAATGGTAGATAAAAATCAACCTTCCTGGCAAGAAAAGAAACAATTAGAAGATTTGTTGAAACAATTGAAAGATATGGAACGAAAAATCGAAAATGTGTCCGCCGAACAACAGCGACAACAACAAATCAATGAACAATACAACACCATTGACGAACAGATTTTAAGAAAACAGCAGGAAATTCAAAAACGCTTTAATGATTTGTTTAGCGATGAAATGAAAATGATGATGGAAGAACTGCAACGTTTAATGGAATCGAACATTGATAAAAATAAAATGAACGAAATGTTGGATAAAATACAACTCTCTTCCGAAGACATCAATAAACAGTTAGACCAAAACCTGGAATTGTTCAAAAGTTTGGAAGTTGAATCCAAAATGGAGAATATTATTTCCAAAGTAAGCCAGTTAGCGGAAAAACAAAAAGAACTTGCAGAACAAACCCTGCAAAAAGACGCCGATATTAAACAACAACAGGACAAGCAAAATGAAATAAATCAGGAATTTAAAGACCTCCAACAGGAACTTCGAGCAGTGGAAAAACTGAACAAAGAATTGGAAGACCCATATCATCTGGAAAAGACAAAAGATTTGGAAAATGAAGTTTCTCAACAACTAAACCAGTCAAAGGAACAGTTGGAAAAGAATCAAAAACCAAAGGCAGCCGACAGTCAAAAACAAGCCGGAAAGAAAATGGAAGAATTAGCAAGCCAAATGCAAAAAAACATGGAAGACGATGAAATGGAAGATTTGGGAGAAGATATAACTAAATTGAGACAGGTGTTGGATAATATTGTCAAGACGTCTTTTCAAGAAGAAGACTTGATGGTACAAACTTTAAAAACAAACATTCAAGACCCTTCCTTACGGCAAATTATACAAAATCAGTTTCATCTCAAAGAGAATCTTAAAATGATAGAAGATTCCATCGCCGCTATTGCCCGCAGGCAAGTAATGGTTGAGCCTTTTATTTCGAAAGAAATTACAAAAATCAATCAGGCTCAAGAACAGATTATGGAACTGTTAAACAGTACTCAAGAACCTTCTCAACAGGCTTTTTTCAGAAATAGAAACGCTCAAATTGCTTCCAAACAACAGTTTGTAATGACGTCTCTGAATGACGTCGCACTGATGATTGCAGAGTCGCTTAAAAATATGCAAAAGAAGAAACAACAAGGTAGTTCGTCCGGTAAAGGAAACTGTTCCAGCGATAATTGCGAAGGAGGAAGTATACCCAAACCTTCAAAGTCAATGCGGCAAATGCAGGAACAGTTGAATAAACAATTGGAAGAGGCGCGTAAAAAAATGGAACAAGGAGAAAAAGAAGGAGGCAATAAAAAAGAAAACAAACCGGGCGGACAATCCATGAGTGAACAACTTGCCCGAATGGCAGCTCAACAGGAAGCCATTCGCAAAATGATGCAGGAACATCAATCCGAACTGAAAAAAGAAGGAAAAGGATATGGCGGAGAACTTGACAGGTTGTTGAAAGAAATGGAACAAACAGAAAAAGACCTTGTCAACAAAACAATCAATCAGCAGACCATGAATCGCCAGCAACAAATACTGTCACGATTACTTGAATCTGAACGCGCCGAAATGCAACGGGAACAGGAAGAAAAACGCGAATCAAGAGAAGCTCATCAATTGCCCAATTCAACCATTCCGCCTTTCATTGAACAACAGTTAAACAGGAAAAAAGAAATTGAACTCTACAAAACAATTCCCCCAACCTTAAACCATTTCTATAAAGATAAAGTGAACGCTTACTTCTATCATTTTGATAATAACTAAGGTGTAGGGTGTAGGCAACAAGCAGCAGGCAACAAGCAGGCAAGCCACGAGGAAATAAAGGGCAAGATGTAAGGTGTAAGTAACAAAGAACAAGGGAAACGTTGTCCCGTAAGGACAAAATGTTGGTAGAAAAAGGCGTCATTTCCTGACTTTGACACTTTCTCTTCTATAAAATTATAACATATTGTAAAACATAGAAATACAAATTTCAGGACACCAATTTGGGTGTCCCAGTCGTAAAAAGAGTTATCTTTGTAGCATG
>JAISDH010000140.1 GCA_031264975.1 Bacteroidales bacterium | reverse complement strand
GTGATGTTGGATGATTACATTATAGGGAATGTTACGCGCATTTCTCCCGAAGCGCCTGTTCCTGTTCTCAATATTAAATCTCGTTATGCTTATCTTGGAGGAGCTGCAAATGTGGCTCTGAATATAAGGTCATTGGGAGCAACGCCTGTTTTATGCAGCGTAATAGGGACGGATAAAAAAAGTGATGACTTTTTATCTACCATGAAAGCGGAAAATATTATTGACATTGGTATTATTCAAAGCGAAGACAGGAGATTAACTACAAAGTATCGAGCCATTGGCAACAATACACAGCTTTTGCGATTGGACGACGAAGTTACGCACGCTTTATCACAGAAAGATGAAGACGACTTTTTGAAAGCACTGGCAGACATTATCAATGTTCAAAAGAGAATAGATATAATTGTTCTTGAAGATTATGATAAAGGCGTAATAACAGCCAATATCATAGAGAAGGTAGTTTGTTTGGCTCAAGAAAAATCTATCCCTGTTTTGGTAGACCCCAAGAAACGTAATTTCATGGAATATCGGAATATAGATTTGTTTAAACCGAATTGGAAAGAGCTGACGGACAGTTTACATATTCACAATTGTAGCTGGCATGACGAATCTCTATTGGAGAAGATAAAACAATTTATGATTGAAAAACGCCATAATCAATTACTGTTAACTTTGTCTGGAGAGGGCGTCGTTTTGTATCGGTATGCGAATGATGTATTTTCTTATGACCACATTCCTGCCTGTTTACGGAATGTAGCGGATGTTTCCGGCGCTGGAGATACTGTAATAAGTGTAGCTGCATTGTGTATGGGGACAGGAATAGAAGGAAAAGATACCGCCATGCTTTCCAATTTGGCAGGCGGTTTGGTATGTGAAGAAGTAGGCGTTGTGGCTGTAAATAAAGAAAAATTAATACAGGAAGCAATTAATACGATAAAATAAAAAGAACGATTCGTACTATTCTGTCTTTATTTCCGTTGGAAGTGTTTAAATAATACAATAACTTTGATGCATAAAATACCTCAAGTAATATATCTTTCTGTCATATTCATTATTCCATTTTTTGGAATAGCCCAGCGTAATGCGCCCAATCTACCGGATTATGACACAAAGAGATTTCATTTTGGCTTTTCGTTGGGTTTTAATTATGCCAACTTTACTATCAAACCACAATCCAATTTAAATCCCTTTGATTCTTTGTTGGTGGTACAACCCGGTGGAATGGCAGGCTTTGATATCGGAATTGTGTCTAACATGCATTTGGGACGATTTTTTGATTTAAGATTTATTCCGTCTCTTTCTCTGATAGAGCGAAAAGTAAATTATAAACTTGAGTACAGAAAAAATACAGTAGGTACGGAAACGCAAGATATAGAATCGGTCAATTTAAATTTTCCGTTGCTGTTAAAATTCAAATCTTCCCGTATGGGAAACGTAAGGTTTTATCTTATATCGGGCGCTCAATACAGCATTGACTTGGCAACAAGGTCAAAAAAGCGAAACAACGGAAATGATATTTATCTAAAACTGAGTGCAAGTGATTTACAGGCTCAGATAGGCGTAGGTATTGATTTCTATCTGCAATATTTTAAATTCGCCATAGAAGCTAAAATGTCATACGGAACGCTTAACTTGTTGAAAAATGAAAATAACATCCTTACCAACAGCGTTCAAAGTCTTCGTTCCAAATCATTTCACTTATCCTTTCTTTTTGAAGGGTAAACATTGCTAAAGATTAGTTGCTTCTGTATGATTTTATTCTTCCAAATAAAGAAGACAACCGCAGTTGTATTACTCCAAATATAGCTTCTCTAAATATCCCCTTACTCATTTTGGACGTCCCTTCCGTTCTATCGGTAAAGATAATCGGTACTTCATGCAATTTGAATCCGAGTTTCCAGGCAACGTATTTCATTTCTATCTGAAACCCATATCCGACATGTTTAATTTTAGCAAAATTGATTCCCTCTAATACCTTGCGTCTGTAACACACAAATCCGGCTGTATTATCGCGTATAGGAATGCGCAATACGATACGTACATAGGCGGAACCAAAATACGATATCAAAATGCGGGACATAGGCCAATGAACCACATTTACGCCTTCACAATAACGAGACCCCACAACAAGGTCTGCCTGATGTTCAATAGCGGCATTGTATAACCGTATCAAATCATTGGGATTGTGCGAAAAGTCTGCATCCATTTCAAAAATAAAATCGTAATTTCGATTGATACACCATTTAAATCCATGCATATATGCCGTGCCTAAACCCAGCTTTCCGCTTCGTTCTTCGATAAAGAGTTTATCTTCAAACTCCGGAATTAGTTTTTTGACGATAGCTGCCGTTCCATCCGGCGAACCGTCATCTATAATGAGAATATGAAATATATCCGACAAAGAAAAAACATATCGAATAATTTTTTCTATATTCTCTTTTTCATTGTATGTTGGAATAATAACTATCTTTTTATCCATATCATGTAGTATTTTGTATTGTAAACGTATAAAATAAAAAAAAAGTTTTCCATTGGAAAAAACTTTTTAATGTACTTATTCTTATATCCTTATAACAAATCTGTTGTTCGGTTTTTATGCTCTAAAATCAGTTGTGCAAATTTACAGGTATTTTTTTTACAAAACCGATAAGCCATTGTTTTTTTTATTTCGACATTTCAGTCGGACATTTCAAATTACTGATTTCTACAAGATTGATTTTCTATCTAAGGAAAATAAGCATATTTTTTCTGGCAAAATGAAAAGGCTATGGATTTTTTTTCTATATTTGCACTTCAAAATAATAAAATAATTATTAATAGAAAATCACAGAATATGTTTAAAAATCATCCAAA
>JAISDH010000129.1 GCA_031264975.1 Bacteroidales bacterium | reverse complement strand
GATTATGGAACTATTAGATATTCTTCATTTGACAGAGGCATGTAAGCAACCGCTTGGCGGTTTTTCAGGTGGTATGAAACAGCGTATCGGTATCGCACAAGCCTTGCTAAATGATCCGGTGGTATTGATTGTTGATGAACCGACCGTGGGGCTGGACCCAGAAGAAAGAATACAGTTTCGCAATGTGCTGTCCTCTCTATCCAATGAACGTATCATAATTCTATCCACACATATTGTTACAGATATTGAATTGATTGCGCCTCAAATAGCGCTTCTCTCTAATGGGGAACTGATTGCACACGTCGAGCCAGAAAAAATGTTACGCGAGGTAGATGGAAAGGTATGGATTTGTGTTGTGCCGATTGCTAAAATTTCGGAACTGCAAGGTAAATACCCTATCAGCAACTCTATTCAGCGCAGCGATGGGGTACATCTTCGCATTATTTCGGAAAAGCAACCGAGCTTAAACGCTAACCGTGTTGCTCCTACACTTGAGGACGCCTATCTGTATGCCACCAAAAAGGAAGTGGCACGATGAGAGCATACTATTTCATTAAATTCAATCTGCTAAAGCAACTAAGAAGTTATAAATTTTTACTTATCATTTCCGTTAGCGTGTTTTTGGGGATTCTTTGTGTGCCAGCCGGAACAGCAGGCTATGAGGTGATTTACCTTGGCGGGGTGCGCGGAATATATAACAGCGCATGGTTAGGCGGGGTAGGATCGCTTCTACCGGCAATTTTATTGTGGCTTCCCGGCTTCTATTTGCTTAGAAGTCAAATATCAGAAGATAAACGCCTTAAATTGGGAAACATTATTGCGGCTACACCAATTAGCAGACTTGGTTACATTATGGGGAAAGCCCTTGCTAACTTTTTTGTTCTCGCAACGCTGGTATTGATATTTCTAACCGCGCTCATTGGTATGCAGCTTGTCCGACAAGAAAATATGCAAATCAGTCTATTACAGTTTGTTCAGACCTTTCTATTTCTAACAGTGCCTTATCTGTTCGTGCTGGCGGCTCTAACCGTGCTGTTTGATGTGTTTCCGGGCATAAAAGGGGTGTTTGGAAACATTGTTATTTTCGGCGTTTGGATTACACTTCTTTCAACATCTACTCTCGTACAAGACAGTAAATTTGACTTAATAGGGATAGGAACCATACTTAAAAAAATGGTTCAAGACGCACAAGCATTTTTTCCTGAAATTCATTCAAATGCTGGTAGCTTGGGTTTTAATATGACAAATGGTATTTCACCTACTTTTACATGGGGAGGCATGACATGGAGCGCCGAATTTTTGGCATCCCGTATCGTATGGGTAGGTGTTGCATTACTTATCATTTTCCTATCTTCACTTTTGTTTAACCGATTTATGGAAACAGAATACTCTCCACAAAGGGATATTAGCAAACATCATAAAGGGAGATTGTCACTTTCAGGTATTGAAATGAGTACCACATTATCACCCGTGACGACAGAAAGAATAAGCCTTTTAAGAGTGGCAAAAGGCGAATTGAAAATTATGTTATCCGATTGTTCTGTTTGGTGGCGTCTGGCAACTCCGGCTTGTATTATTTTAAGTCTGATTATACCTTTTGGAAGCGCCTACAATTACATTTCTCTCATTATGTTACTGCCAATTGCCATATGGTCGCAGATGGGGTGCAGAGAAAAATATTATTTTACAACAGAATTGCTAAAATCCAGTTGCCCGCTATTTTATAAGCGGGGTGCTGAATGGTTAGCCGGACTTGGGCTTACGGTGCTGATTTCCTCCGGTGTACTGGTTCGCTTCGCATTGCTGGGAGAATGGGAACATTTAGCGGCTTGGTCTATCGGTATTCTTTTTATCCCCACCTTAGCCCTGCTGTTCGGTTATCTGGGTGGCAACCGTAAATTATTCGAGGCGGTTTATATTGCATGGTTTTATTTTGGCCCGATCAATGACGTGCCATTTCTTGATTTTTTGGGAATGAGCCATACCAATATAGGCTTTTATACCATTCTCACCTGTGTTTTGATGGCGTTTGCATATTTCATTATTTGGAACAACGAAACTCACGTTTTGAGCTTTATCAGTAAAAGGAGGTCACGGATATGACAAAAAAGATGAAACAAACAGTGTCGCTATTTTTTATTGCTCTCTTAATTACTTCTCTTGTTGGATGCGGCAAGAATTCCGATAAGGAAAGAACGGCGACTTATCACTTGACAGAAGTGGAAAAACTGGAAGTAAAGACAAATGCCAATGATGTCATTCTCCGTACAACGGAAAGTAATGACCTGACAATAACATTTAAGGGTGGTGACGGTGAATTGGCCTCATTGGAGAATGGCTTGCTGACTGTTGATTTGCACAAGACCTTTGCTGGGGTAGCGATAAAAAAATTGGAAACTTTGTATATTGATATTCCAAAGGATGGACTTTCGGAGGTAAGTATTCAGTCTGATGCCGGCAACATTACAATAAACGGCTTGAATGTTATGGATTTATCGGTAAATACAGAGGTAGGCGATATTACCACTACCGGATTGACCGGTAACGTCAATGCAATATCCGGTGTGGGGAGTATTGAAACGGATTTGTCGATTGCTTCGGAAATTATGGCTGGAAAAGATGGACTGGGAAACACCCTTAAAGGCAATTTGAACGAGGAGGACAAAAAATCTTTTACTACCGAACTCTATACAAACACCGGAAAAATCACATTAAAGTAAACTGCCGGTCGGTATAAATTGGCAGGTGGTGACGTATAAGCAAAACGGACAGACACAGCCTATGGCAAGGACGAGAACAGAGTCGCCGCGCTCGACGACGTTTCGCTTACCATCGAAAAGGGGGAGTTTACCGCGATCATCGGCTCGTCCGGCTCCGGCAAGTCCACATTGCTTCACATCAGCGGAACAGA
>JAISDH010000496.1 GCA_031264975.1 Bacteroidales bacterium | reverse complement strand
AACTGTAAAACGGTTAAGTTCGAGTATTTTTCAGCAAATGCCCGTATTGCGCCACAACTCACCGAATGTTCTCCGCCAAGCAATCCCGTCAATTTATTGTCTTCTAAACAGGATTTTATACGGCGATACACGGCGGCTACCATTTTGTCGGGAGAAGAGGCCTCCCTGACAGGTTCTGCCGTATGGACGCCATATTTATATATTTCTATCTCTTCTTCCACATCATACAGTTCAATACTGTCGGAAGCGTCTATGATGGCTTGAGGTCCTTTATCGGCTCCTTTTACAAATGTACTTGTTCCATCATAAGGTACGGGCAATAGCACAACTTCTGCTTTTTCGTATAAGGAATATTCAAAGGGCATGTCCAAAAAGTAGTTCATAAATAGATAGCTGATAATTTTTATTTGTGATGTTACAATTACTGTTCCTAATCGGGTTTTCCCAGCAAAGTAAACATATTTTTCTTATAGGTTTCAACGCCGGGTTGATTAAAAGGATTAACTCCCAGCATATAGGCGCTTACCGCACAAGCATACTCAAAGAAATAAATTAATGCGCCGATGCTTTTTTCATCCAACGTTTCCATTGTAATCTTCATTACCGGAAGATTTCCCTGTTGATGCGCCAAGATGGTCGCTTCTTCTGCGGCATTATTTATCGCTGATATTCTTTTTCCTGCCAGAAAATTAAGTTTATCTTCGTTGTTTTCTTCAAAAGAGATAACACATTCTTTTTTGGGAGAAGCAACAGAAAGAAATGTTTCAAACATGATTCGTTGCCCTTCCTGCATATATTGACCCAAAGAATGTAAATCTGTTGTAAAAGTCATACTTACCGGAAATATGCCTTGTCCTTCTTTGCCTTCGCTTTCGCCAAACAATTGTTTCCACCATTCTGTCAAGTAATGCAGTTTCGGTTCAAAAACAGACAGTATTTCTACATTGAGTCTCTGCTTTAGAAAATAATTTCGATACATGGCATAACGGGATGCGATACTATTTTTCGAGTTTGTGCATTGGTCTTGCATGTCTTTTGCGCCCGTTAACAAAGCGCGAATATCAAAACCGGCAATGGCAACGGGTAATAATCCTACAGGAGAAAGCACAGAATAACGTCCTCCTATATCATCGGGAATTTCGTATGTAACATACTTTTCCTTTTGTGCTATTTCCTTTAAAATCCCATTGCGAGCGTCTGTTATACAAACAATACGATTCTTTGCCTCCGACGGCCCGTATTTCTTTTCGCAATGTTTTTTTAATAAACGAAAAGCTACGGCAGGTTCTGTTGTTGTTCCTGATTTGGAGATAACAATGACAGAATAGTTGACTGTATCTAAATATTGTAACAAATCGGCATAATAATCTTCCGAAAGATGATGACCGGCATATATGATTTTTGGTTTTTCATTTGTAAAGTCGTCTCTTAATGCAGAGATAACAGCACGCGCTCCCAGATACGAACCGCCTATTCCAACCACAACAACACATTCCGAAACACTTCGCAGATAATCCGCCGTCCGTATAATATCATCCTGCAACCTGTCGGAGGTTCTAGCGGGCAAATCTATCCAGCCTAAATACTCATTCCCTTTCCCAGTTCCATGGTGCAGTATTTGAATAGCGTTTATTCTTTCTGCTTCCATTGCAGAAAATGTGTGCTTATCAATATTTTGATTTATCTTTAATGCAATCATAAGCCAACCGGTTAAAAAGTGAAACGGAGTTCTGTTATAAACTCCGATACATTATTTATTACAATTCTTTTACTTGATACCCAATTTTTTCTTTACCAATTCAATGATATTGTCGCTTTCGTCGCTGTATAGTAAAACCCCTAAAGAAGAATCAAATACGTATGTATATCCATTTTCTTTTGCTACTTCTCCGATAGCCAATTTTGCTTTATCAACAATGGGTTTCAGTAATTCTTCCTGTTTCGTTTGTAATTCTGTTTGTGCCTGTTCTTCAAAGGTACGAATCCGTGCTTCCAAGTCTTGCAGTTCTTTAAGTTTTATCTGTTGTAGACTTTGGGACATAGTAGCCTGATTGTTTTGAAAGTCGGTTGTTTTCTTTTCATATTCAGTATACATTGCTTTCATTTCTTCTTCCAACTGCTTTGCATAATCTTCGATTGATTTCCGAGCCGTATCAATACCGGGCATCATCAACATTAAATCATTTGAATTGACGTGAGCAAGTTTTATTTTAGTCTGTGCAGACAGGTTAAAACCAAGAAAAATAACCACTAAGAATGTTAGGAAAACTGATGCTTTTTTCATCGCGAACTATTGTATTATAATATTATTTAAAAGGATGCAAAATTACATTTAATTTATATTCAAACAAACGTTTCGACAATAAAAAACGTACACACGGACAATTCTCTGTTGATTTTCTCTTCGTTACAAGACGTTATTCTGCTATTTATAGGTTTGAAAAAGAAGAATGTACGGTATATCTTTTACCCCGAAGTTTTTTTTCTTCCATTGAAAAATATTTTCTGTTTTGTAGCAAGATAAATGGATAAACTCAGGTAGTATTTTCTAAGGAACGCTTACTTTTTATACTGCGCACGGCATGGTTTTGAGCATTGCCCGTCAGGGCATTTATATCAATAGAATGGAAGACCAACAGAACGGCTTTATTGCCCGTCAGGGCATTCATCTCTTTTCCATTGGTATGATTCCAGCACGGGCGAGTTTGTCGGTGTTTTTCTTCTGGATTGCTTCACTGCGTTCGCAATAACGGGTGAGTATATGACGACGACACTAACCGCCCCGTCATTGCGAGGCACGAAGCAATTCCCTACGGAGAAGAGCAGACAGGCGGTATACGTTTTTCTATTGATATGGTTTCCCTGATGGGAAATGCATTGTATAGTATATGGGTATAAAAAAAGTAATGAAAGGGAAATCTTCGTTAGAAAGTTGTATCTTTGCACGCAATAATAAAATTGGAATGCAAAAAGTAGAAATAACAGAAAGTAAAGAAACACGCGCCGGTTTTGGCGAAGGATTATTAGAGGCAGGGAAACAACATGATAATATGGTATGTTTGTGTGCAGACTTGACCGGTTCGGTAAAAATGGATTTGTTTGCGCAATCTTTTCCGGAGCGTTTTTTTCAGGTGGGAATTGCCGAAGCAAACATGATTGGCATAGCTGCCGGTTTGGCTATTGGCGGAAAGATACCGTTTGTGGGTTCATTTGCCAATTTCTGTACGACGCGTGTATTAGACCAAATTCGTATGGCGGTTGCTTATTCCAATACGAATGTAAAAATCTGTGGTTCACATGCGGGAATTACATTGGGAGAAGACGGCGCAACTCACCAGGTAATGGAAGATTTGGGGATGATAAAGACGTTACCCAATATGGTAGTGATAAACCCCTGTGACTTTAATCAAACAAAAGCGGCAACAATTGCCATTGCCAATTATAAGGGACCTGTTTACCTTCGCTTTGGAAGACCTTCCGTTCCTAATTTTACATTGCCCAATCATGAGTTTAAAATAGGGAAAGCGCTTATTATGAATGAAGGTTGCGACGTCAGTATTTTTGCAACGGGACATTTGGTTTTTCCTGCTTTACAGGCGGCTTATATTCTTGAACAAAAAGGAATCAGCGCCGAAATTATCAATATACATACGATAAAACCGCTCGACAAGGAAAGAATATTAAAGTCTGTTTCTAAAAC
>JAISDH010000476.1 GCA_031264975.1 Bacteroidales bacterium | reverse complement strand
CGCTATTTATGTATCTGATTCCCTTCATGGCGTAAAAAGCAAAAGAACGTACAAATATTTTTTATACCTTTGCGACATTAAAATTTTAAATCACACCGAATGAAATGAAGAAGTATTTATTATTCATGTTCTGTCTCATTACATGCGATAAATTATTGACACAGGATATTATTCTTACAAAAGACAATAATAGAATACAGGCAAAAGTTATTGAAATAAGAGAAGAAAGTGTGAAAGATAAAGAATATTCCCTCCAAAATGGGACTATCTACATAATGACAATAAATAAAAGGAAGTCAATACCAAATAATACGATAAGGCAATGATAAGAAATAAAGAGTTACCGACTTTTTTAGGAGAAGTTATCTTCAAAGGAGAACGCATTGAGACAAATTTTGAAAACAACACAAAACCATTGCTGTTTTATCAACATGAAAATGGACAGCTGTGGCAAGGTGATAGTATAGCGTGGCTCAAATCGCTACCTTCAGAAAGTGTGGACATGGTCTTTGCCGACCCTCCCTACAATATCAAAAAAGCGGATTGGGATAATTTTGAAAGTCAGGAAGAATATATCCAATTTTCCATGCAATGGATAGAAGAGGCTGCACGAGTTTTGAAACCAACCGGGACGCTTTTTGTTTGTGGGTTTTCCGAAATTTTAGCAGACTTGAAACATCCGGCAACAAAATATTTCAAGTCGTGCCGGTGGATTATTTGGTATTATAGAAACAAAGCGAACCTTGGCAAAGATTGGGGAAGAAGCCACGAAAGTATTTTACACTTCCGCAAGACAAAGAATTTTACCTTCAATATTGATAACGTTCGCATTCCGTATGGCGAACATACATTGAAATACCCAAGCCATCCACAGGCGGAAACAAGCCAGTATGGAAATGGCAAAAACAGGAATCATGTTTGGGAACCTAATCCGCTTGGAGCAAAACCCAAAGACGTGTTGGAAATTCCACAGGATATTATTGAAGCGCCGACAACCTGCAATGGTATGCACGAAAAAACACCCCATCCGACACAAAAACCGGAAGAATTATTGCGTAAATTAATCCTGGCTTCTTCAAATGTTGGCGATACGGTTATTGACCCTTTTTGCGGTTCGGGAACTACGCCGGTTTGTGCAGAACAATTGAAACGTAAATGGATGGCTTGCGATTTGTCGCCTGAATATTTAGATTGGGCTACCAAACGCATTGAATTAGACGAAGAATGGAGCATCGAACAATGGATTAAATATGATTTAGATAACCAAAAAAGAAGAAACGCAATACGATGAATCTAAAACAACTTGTAAATAAAGCCAAAGACAAAAGCAATTTTGTCGATTTAAAAGCATACATCAAATTTTGTGATGAATATCTGCATTATATCAGCGATAACTTGCAAGCTATTGTCGTTTCGCAAAACGAAAATCATTATCATTTTTTTCAGTACAGGAAAGAAGGTAATTTTCAAATCACACGACCGATTAATTCAAATTTGATGTACAGTGCAAAAGAATTTTCAAAAGCATCGAAAGAGTATTTGAAAATACTGCAAACTATTAAAACAGTCAACAAGGAAGATAAGTCCGTTCGGAATCTTTTAAATAGCGCAACCTATACCATTCAACAGTCTATTGGCTCTGCATTGGATGGACTTCCTGCTGAACAATCTAATACAGCACGGAAATTGAATGGCGATTTATTCGAGCATTTTATCCGTTTGATTATTCGTGAGATTGGGATTGATTGCAAATCGGGTATTATTCAAGTTCCTGTTTCAGTAGATGGGAAACTTGAATTTAACATGAGCTATCAGCATGATTTAATAGTTGAAAATAATGATGATATCAAGTTAATCGGTTCTATCAAAACATCAAGTAAAGACCGAATAGACAAAATTTTCATTGACAAGTTTCTTTACAATAAACTCACCGAAAAGACCACGCCTCATATTGCCATTTTCCTCAATGATGTTCAAAGAAGGAACACGCGACACGAAAATAAATACAACATAGACGCCACATTTTTATCCGGACATTTTAAAGGATATACGGTAAAACTCAATCCGCTTGATGGCGTTTACTACTGCGACATTCGTCCCAACATGCAAACCGAAAATATTTTGAAAGACCATATCAAAACTTTTGATAACCTGTTGATAGAAGACATTTGGAAGTTCTTATGAAAAATTCTAATACCCGTCTGGTATAAGGTGCAAGGAAACAAGGAACATGGAACAAGGAAATGCTTGCACCTTGTCCCTTGCTTCCTCTTTTTCCCTTTCGCCCCTTTACCCTCTTTCCTTGTACCTGGTACCCTCTTTTTCCCTTTCACCCTTATTCTTCGTGGCTTGCCTGCTTGTTGCTTGCTGCTTGCTGCTTGCTGCCCTCTTCCCCTTTTTCCTTGTCCCTTCTTTTTCCCTTTCGCCCCTTGTCCCTTTTTTTTCCCTTTCGCCCTTTCGTCCCTTCGCCCTCTTTCTTTGTTCCCTTTTTATGTATCTTTGCACAATAAATTTTTTCAACAGCAATAACTATGGGAGAGCGAAAACCGGATTGGTTAAAGATAAA
>JAISDH010000382.1 GCA_031264975.1 Bacteroidales bacterium | reverse complement strand
TGGCTAAGCACCTCAAGGTGTAATTTTTCCTTTTCGTTAATCTCATTTTGTATTTTAAGTTGCGACTTCAAGGATGATTTGAAATGCGAAATAGATGCAATAACCCCCGCTATAATACCGACAATCCAAAATATAGGATTAGCAAGCAGCGCCATTGTCCATGCTTTTGTCGCCACAGTTGCGGCTACCGTCGCTGTTGTTTCGGCTCCGGTTGCAGTCGTATGCGCAACGGTGGCGGCCGTTTCTGCCACCTTATTCCGGGTAAACAGCTTACTCATGGCATTACGCAGTACAATATTCGCCGTGCTGTTTTTCACCAGTACATTATTCAGCATTTGCACACCGTTCAATATTTGCATGGCGGCTTGCACTTTGAAAAATGTCTTTTGCAATTCTTCATTTTCGCCACTAAACAAGGCCATCGCCGACGTTGCCGCCGTGAACGTACCGGTCAATCCCTGTCCTAAACCCATTACCGTGTCCATATTCCTCGTAGTGGAAGCCATAGTGGTAATAGTCTTCTCCGTAGAAGATATTTGAAATTTCAGCTTTTCTGCTTTAATAGCTAAATTTGTATAAGCCTGAGAGCTGGTATCGCCTGCCATTGCCAGTTCATTCATCCGTTGTTTCGTATCCCGAAGTTGCTTAATGAACGATTGATTGGCGGCGCCTTTTGATATGGTTTTTTCTAACTTATCGGCTTGCTCATGTAACGAGGCGATACTTTTTCTTGTACTATCAAGTTCTGCGCGCAATTTTTTAGACATGTACACTCGATCTTCCTCCGCAGCCGACAGTTCGGAAGCTATCTGCTTCTGTGTTTTACCTGAGGTTTTGATAGTGTTTGAAAGTTTTCCGTGCTCCGAATCGATTTTTTTAATCTCGTTTAAAAGATCCCGCTCCCTAGCTTTCAGCTCATCTAAAGCATTAGATACTTTATCTATTCCTGAAGTATCTGCTTCGTATCTTACTGTTATGTTGTCCATTGTTTTACATATAAAAAGTGCTTTTTGTGTTGTTTCCCACAATGGGACTATCTTTTTCGCACTATCGGGTGCGACCTGTGTTTCATTTTTAAACTATTAAGATACTGCCGTTCTTTTTCTGCGCTCTTCCTTGCCTTGTCCAAAAGGTAGAAGAAATCATAAATAGTTGTATATTCCGTTAATTTCTGCTCACTATAATGAAGAACAATATCTTTCCAATCACTAAATCCATCTACTGTTTTTTGGAGTTCAATACTTGCAAACGTTCCGAATGTAGTTGATTGAGCTTCGTGTTCAGATCCGAATAAATTTCCAAATCGAAGTCTGAGTTCTGCAAAAACGGTATTAATTCGCTCACTGGCTTCTGCAAAAAAAAATCCTTAACCCCTTTATGCTGCTTCCAGAAATCAATCTTTTTCAGATTATAATCAGCATCGTAGAGGCACGGATTTTCTCTTTTGTCGAAAAACACTACCGAAGCCAGCTTGTATAGCAAATCCACATCAAACGACATGCTAAGGCGCTCTTTCATCTGTTCGTTCAATTGATTGATTTTGAAAACATCGATACTGTTTTCATGCAATAGCTTATCTACCGCATCCGTATGTTGCAACAGGTATTCACGACTGCATTTCATCCGGGTTTCTTCATATATGGCAATTGCCATTAAACCGCGCTCAAACGGAAGAGAAAACACGTCGTTGAACCGGTAGTATTCCACGCCGGCAATATCAAATGCAAATTCTATCACATGCTTCTGGTCTGGAAAATGTTTTTTGATAGCCCTGTCGCGCATAGCATTCCACCGCGCCGACCGGAATGCCCGGTAGCTGAAAAATAATTTTAATTTACTCCGTAAGTCCATGATTTTTTAATGTTTTTTCTATTTCTTCACCATTACAATCCGACCCATAACGCATGTTGTTTTTTAGTATAACGAATGTTCCACGCGCGTAAAGTACCTGAATTTTGTACAGTGGGAATTTCGGATTATAGTATTTCCTACTTGGTATGCCGCCACAATTACACCCACTTACTTTTGTCCATCCGTTATTTTTCAAGTATTCTTCCATTTCGTAAGGTAAATACAGTTAATAATTTATAATCAATTTTATTCGACATGATATTATTTTTCCGAAGAAATCCAATAGCATGTTTGTTTAGTTCCTTCATCTCGCTTTTGTCATACACACGAATCTTACGGCCAATTCTGATTCCGTACAGTTCACCACCCGACTTGCGCCAACGCTTCGAGGCTTTCTTCTTTGCACGGCCCAACCTGAGAGGATAGAATAAATCAAGAAACTCGTTCTTCGTTTCCCTGCATACTTTGATTATGACCCGCAGCGGAATTAGTATGGGAATGAAAAAATACGAGATAATCCTTCCGATTTTTGCCGATTTATTAGATTTGTTCTTCATAATGTATATACTTTAATAATGCAGAAAAGACAGTATTTATACCGCATACGGTTAAGACAGTTATTATCCATTCCGATAATGGAACGCCGAAAGCAAAGCAGAAAACCACACCATACACCGAGCTCATACAGGTTAAGCAACCAAAGAGTGGTTTTGCCACCCATTCCGACCATACGACACCCAAAATCCTGTCCAAAAAACTCTGTATTACCGCTTTTGGGCGAGCCAACAACATGCCTTCACGTGTGCATGAATATACAGCAAGAATACACAGCGATATATGAAGGGCGGTTATCATGATGCAAATACTTTTAAGAAATTACTAAACCACCTGTGTAATGTGTATCTAAATGTGTCCAAACAGTCCGCGCGTTGTGCCGGGTCATTACGGTTAGCTTTAATCGGTTTCCCCTCGCTGTCCGATTTAACTATTTCAAAATCCCGAATAAGGGTTGTACATTTCTCGCCGTCAATAGTTATTGGATATCGCTCTAACATGGCATTTACCAATTGCCTGCTTTCTGCGAGCGGCGGATTAGCCCCCGAATACTGCATTTGATTCCGGCTTAATCCGAGCGATATTTTGATTACATCAAAATTATTTAATTGCGATACCGTTGTAGCGCTTTTCCCGCTCACGTCGCCAGTAACCATAAAGAAACAGCCGGGATATTTTTCTTTTATCACATCGCATAGCCTGTATATGGTGCAATCATTTATTTCTATCTGCTCAATACCATAAAAGTGATTATTATAATGTTGAGAAACAAAGCAAGTGATAGGGTTCCTATTGAAGTCAAACGATAAATAAACCGTTTCCGATTTATTCAGTTCTGTTTTGCCTACATGTTTCTGCCGCCTGAAAGAATACGCCCATTTGTCCGTAATATCCAAAAAGTCCCAATTTCCTTTCCTCAACCGTTCACGAGATAACTCATCAAGTTTTTCTAAATTGGTAATATAGTGTTTCGATATTTTAGGATTATCGTCTACCAGCGACTGTATGAACATCCGGTCTTTCGGGAGTTTCCCCTCCGTATGTGGCTCATAAAAACGCCTGAAAACCCAATTTCTTGACGGGTTGCAAGTGCCGAGTATTTTTGGTGTTAAATTGTTTTCATCTAACTTATACCTTATTCTTGATTGAAGAATGTTCCATGCCTTTTCCGTAATTTGGTCGCACTCATCCACAAATGCGCCTGTTATCTCCAATGACCCTAACTCCGAGAACTCCGGGTCTGACGGGTAATAAGCCAAGTCTGCTAATAATATCTCGCTCCCGCATGGGAAACAAATGCCTTTATTTTCTACATACTCGTAAACAATACCACCCATTTTTGCTACTTCAAAAAACGTGTTCAGTGTTGTTTTTTTCAGTGTTTTCAGTGTGTTTCTTCCCATTACCCAACGCGTGCCGGGATATTTCATGGCGCCAGCAGAAAGCCATATACAACCGAGAACGCTCTTTCCGCATCCGGCGCCTCCACCATACAGCAGCTCCGAAACGTGAGCATACTCAGGCTCCGTCAGCACATCGAAGGCGAGGGTTTGTTTTGGCAGCAAATCAATCATTTTTTATAATTTTTGTTAATTATAACCTGCTGGTTCGCATTTATATCTAAAACCTGTGTCTGCTTTTCACGCCAAAGCCGCCCATGCCGGTTCTTCAGAATGAAGATTTGCGCCGTCACATTGCCGTCCATTGCCTGCTTGTAAAGAGACGCCGCCACATTTGCATCAGCTTGCACTTTTCCCTTTTTTAGGGACTCCGAAAACTCAGGATACTCCAGCTTCCACCCGTTAAATGTGGATTCTGACACCTCAAAATACTTAGCAATTTCCCGGTCAATTAGACCAAGCAAACAAAGCTTAAAAGCCTGCTCGCTGTATTCGGGCTTGTATTTGGTAGGGCGGCCTTCCCTCTTTGCTGTTGTCGGGACAGATGCCTTTGGCTTCTTTTCCGCTTTTTTAGCTGCCGATATTTTCGTCTTTTTCGCCATCAAACATTGCGATTATAATTTACAGTGCAAATTTCGGTAGTAATACTGAAAAAAATCTAATTTTCGAGAGCGGTTAATTAACCGAATAATTAACAATTTTAAAAAAAGCCCCGCTTTTGCGAGGCTTTCTTGATTCCATTTGGGGTTTTAATTAAATATCCAATATTCTTTTCTTCATAATGGAAGCAAGTTCAGTATTGGCATCGATGTATTTTTGAAATTCAATTTTGTCAATTACTTTGTTTGGGAGTAAAAATCTACAAAGACGATTTTTTCCGTTAATTACGAACACTTCCGTCGCTTCTTTTTCGCCTTCTTTCTTAACTTTTTCGTAAAAATCAAACATATTTTTAAAAAGTACTATGTGCTCATAAATTTCAAATACTTCTGCATAATCTTCTGCTCTCATAACACACCTCCTTTTACGCCTGAAAGAAAATCAATCGTTTGTTGCTGCGAGCGGATAATGCCCCCAAGGCTCATGACAAATTCAAACACCCGGGGAGGCACGTGCATCATCCGGTTATCGGGATACATGTAGTTCTTTATGAAGTCGCGAACTGTATCCGCGTTACAGGCCATGCTTTGGAGCATCGTCTTGTTGCTTTCGTTCGCCGATTTCACAAATATCATCGCTTCCTGAAAGCAGGATTTCCACTTGGCGATTTCGCCTTTCAGCGCCTTTTCAGTTTCCTTGGACAAGTACATGCCTTTCTTCCTGATTTCCGGCAGCACCTCACTTGTTATCCACTTGCGGAACTTCCGGGCGTTGGGCTTCGTGCTGCGAACAGCTAAGGCATACAGACCACTCTCACTTATCACGTTTACAGTGCGTTGCTGACCTGCCCTATAAATTTTATAGGTCAGGTGTTCGTCATTATCAAGCGACTTTACAATGTGGTCTGTTGGATTAACTAACCCCAATGCCCGACATACGTCGGCTGCCACAAAATACGGCTCGCCATTGATTAATACTACTTCCACGATGGTATCGTGGTCGAATGAGAAGATTTTGACACTTTCGCAGTCGGGCGTGCTTGTACGGTTGCTGTGCTTTACCCTACTTGCAATTTTCACGTTTTTGAACACTTGAACGCTCGTAGCGTTCGGATTGGGTTTGAACATAATAAAAAATCTTTAAAAAAAGTATCCGCCTGTCCTGTTGTTCAAACCCACGAGAGGTAATTTGTGCGCCATTATAGCTAACACACAGGGGTACGGATACCAATATTTTTCTTTCTGTGCGGGCAAAAAAACAGCCCTCAATTTTGAGAGCATTAACCCGCTCTCGAGGATTTGAACAATACAAAGATACAACATTTCTATTTAATTTGCAAATTTATTTTGATTTTGCGAAAAATATTTCTACTTTTGTGATTATAAACTAATTTGAAAGCTATGAAAAAACTATTATTACCCATCATTATAGCATTATCATTAGTGCTATCTGTGTGTTGCACGGAAAAAAAGAAAAATGAAGTATTGAATAATGGAAAAGTATTGGTAGAAAACGGAAAGGGAATGGCCGATTCTATACCTTATGACTGCATTGATTGCCATTCCAATATTAACGACACAACAATTTTTAAAACAATAGTATCTGCGGCTACAAAAAAAGCCAGAAATGCACTAAACTACCCACTTTCCTTTATACCCACAAAACTATCGCTTACTGTTATAAAAAGAGACTCTCTTTATTATTATGCCAGTGATGAAAAAATTGATAGCGTCTATTCCATCCTCTATACCTACAAATATATAGCTAAAAATGCGTATGGCAACGAATTGGAAGGCGATTACGAAGGGTTTTTCTATTTGAAAGACGGAGTATTAACTGACTTGTCAGAAAAAATAAGACTAACACCGCTGTCCGTGACTCTCAAAAGCAAAGGGGGATTAAGTATTTTGAATAGAAATCTAATTGTAGTCGGCAGTGATGATGATTATATAAAAATTACGCCATATATAGACAAAACCAACGACATATTTTTAAATATAAAAAGCAGTTATAACTGTGTGGATGAAGGTACGGGACTGACTTTAGAACTTGAAAATGGAGAAGAAATAAAATTATATTCGTTGAATGATTACAATTGTGATAGCGAATCGCTTTATATCTTACCAAAGAATAAACAGGCATTGCTTTTAGATAGCAGAATTAAATATGTGTCCATGTATTATCGGAAGACTATTGGCGGCTTTGTTGATGAAAATGAGACCGATTATTTTCAACAATTAGTTAAATTAGCAAAACAATAACAAACTAAACAACTATTTATGATTAACATATTTGAATCAGCGGAAACAACTTTGCGAGCCATTGGTAACGCCATTATCATACTTGCAACAGCCGGAATTATCTTTGTTATTATCGGAATGGTATTAAAGCCTCTTTTCGAGGGACATTACAATAGAATTGATTGGATTGTTTTTTCCATTGTTCTCATTTCTTATTTCCTCACTGTTGGATTCGGATATTTGTTTAAGGTCGTGGGTAACATATCCGAAAACATGGAATTAAGAAACGTATCCGAAAACTTGGAATTAAATGGCGATGATGATTCCGATGATAACTAAATAACTTTTCTTCATAACTGCAAATATTTATCTTGTATAGCTCATTAAAGCCTGACCAACAACCACTGATGCCCGGCGTGAGGCGGTTTCACATTGTACATTTCCTTTTCGGTTATTCTTTTCGATGTCGTCGCTTGCCAACGTCTCACTAAATTTGATTGCCGCTAACTGCACCATGTTAAGGTTGTCCCGTATATTCTTTCTTTTCTCAATGCCATACTTTTCACGTATGGCGGCGGTTGTTCCGCCAAACAGCGGCTCGTAAATGGCGTTGGTGCAATCGCGAAATCCTTCACCCACAACCTTGTGCTCTGCCAGCGTAGCGGTAAACATATTTCTTGCCGCCCTTCCCTCAAAGCGCTCGGTTATCCATTTGTCGGTTTTCCCTTTCCTTTTGTAGGTATGGATATATCTTTCAGCTATCAGGTCGGGGTTCTTTTCTTCTGCCACACGCTGAAAAAATACCTCATTGACCAGAACGTGTAATTTGGGGTCGAGCCATTTTGCATAAGCAAGGGCTATTTGCTTGACTCCATAAGTGCCTCCTCCGGTTTTTCCACGCTTGGTTTTTAAAAGTGCTATTTTAGCACTTTTAAACATATCTTCCAAAGTGTCAATAAACTCCCTCGTAGATTCTTTTTCCTGCCAATCAATTGGACGCTTGTTTGAAGGACTTCCAGCAGCTTTCCATAGGTCGGTAAGGCTTACCATATCCCCCTCATGATGTATCTTGGATATGGTTTCATTTTGCTTGTCAAATAATGTCAATTCTTTCATGATTTTCTATTTTTATTGTTAATCAATTAATTACTATATTATTCCATCGTACACGAAAAAGTGGTTTCCATACACTTTATAACCTTTTTATAAATTCTAATAACCTTTCTATCCCCAATATAAATATATCCGCATATAGTGTTTATCGAATAAAGAGCGGTTGCATGGTCGCGGTTTACTGCTTTGCCGATTTCGTATAAACTACAACCCGTCAACTCGCGGGCGATAAAGCAATATATCTGCCGGGCGGTAGTAACTTCCCGCGCCCCACGTTTTCCTTTCACTCCGCCGCCTTCTTTTAACGCCTCAACAGGAATTAGCATTGAGGCGCTGACCGCAGAAAGTATGTCTTCGAGTTTTACCATTTCGTTTACGATTTATCAAACCATCCTTTGCTTTCCATAAACCTCATTATTTCCCTCATGGTTTCCGCCCGGAAGCTGAGGAAAGTACTTATGAGCGCCCTGTCTTTGA
>JAISDH010000340.1 GCA_031264975.1 Bacteroidales bacterium | reverse complement strand
CGGAACAATATACTCAAGACCGAATACATCTACATAATACGCTGAAAATTCACCCCACAAACCTAACTGTTTTTTATCGGCGACAACAATACTTGATGCTTCATAAATATCTCTTGGACCCATTCTTTCTGCGCCGATATATTGAAAACGTCCGGTTTGCTCTCTAAAAAATTGCATTTGTTCTCTGTTATATCCTGTTTCTGCCGTCAATTTTTCCTTATCGCTTTGATAGGGAAATCTCCACGAAAATATTTGTTGCCCGTTCAAAATTAATTCGAAAACAATTTCTCTTTCTTCTGCAAATTGATACAAAGCATCTCTTCCCTGACCAATTTGTGCAAGTATGCCGTTCAAGTCTATTACCCGTTCCTCTAACTTATCGCTCTGCATAAGGAGCAATAAAACCTGAATGAACGAACTCTTGCCCATTCCGTTCAATCCCATCAACAGGTTTAAACTGCTTGTATTTACATCTGCTTTTTTTAGAGATTTGAAGTTTTTTATTGTGATATGATTAATCATTGCAATCTGCTTTTTAATAATTGTTCTATTTTAGAAAAACGGTATACTATTTTAGTTTTATTATCGGTTTGAGAAGTAATTGCGGCGACAAAGCTGTCATCGCTATTCATCAGACTGATATAATCGAGAAAAACAGCTTCTTTTATATTTTTGATTGCTTGACGCTCTGCATCCGATAGCTTTGCCAAGAGTATACTCCACACTTCAAACAATGCCTTATTTATAGGGTAAAGTTTTTTTGCATTTTTATCAAAGACTTTTTTAAATGCCCACTTTCCAAAAATCTCCCTGGATAAATGCATGGAAGCAATAAAATTTTGTTTAATAAGATCCCGTTCCTCCTGCGTCAAATCATTAAGTTTTCCTATAGCCGCAGACATAAATGTATCCAAATCGGGTCTGTATTCTTCCGGGTTATTTAAATAGAACGTAATAAAACGGGTAATAAATTCTCTGTCCAGCATTCGTTTAGGAGTGATATGTGTGATTTGTTGAAAACAGTCCATCGAAGCCAGTTCAGCAATGAAATCAGCGGGAATACCCTGACACAAAGCATTCCGTATTTCTTGAGGATTGAGCGTTATGCCTCCCGTATTGATACGCTTGAATATATTGTATTTAACATCAGGAGTACCGGAATTCATGATATATGCCATGATGTTCGTTTCTTCAATCTGCATCTGGAAAGAAGTCGGAAGTTCATTGTAAGAAAGACCTTCAAACCTGTTAAGATATTCAAGTCCTGTGAGTTTTAGTATCTGTTCAACGGCGAAGTTTTTTATTGCACACAATCGCTGTAACCCGTCAATGACTTGCCATTTCTTATTGTCTTTCCCATCAAAATAGAATGCAGGTAAGGGTATTCGAATCAGGATAGATTCTATCAAAAGACTCTGTTTTTGAGGATTCCACAGATTTGCAGTTCTTTGAAAATCGGGATACAAGTCGATAGCATCCTCGCGTAATCGACGGATAACATTAATCAATGCCAATGTCTGGGGGCGAATGTCAATGAGTGTTGGATCGTATGGCTTTTCTATTAATACAACTTCGCCGTTTTCTTCCGGTTCAACCGCTTGATATTGTCCTTCATCATCTTCATAATCTGATGATTTTTTTATTTTATCCTGTTTTCCCATATAATTATATATTTATTAATCATTTAACTTTTGCAAATGGCACAATCTGCTGATTTGCTATAAAAAAGTAGCATTATGCTTCTATAAGCCACTTATATTTAGCGACTTTGCGTCGCTAAATATAAAACAAATGCTATAACAAAGGTACTGCATTTATAGCAGAACTCAAATTTCTTTTCAGTTCAAATGAAAAATTACTTCAAACAGCAGCAGGCTATTTGCATAAACCAGCTAATATCAAAATATTACCTCGAACAAGTGTTTTTGATTTTCGTATTCGTAGTCGATTTTCCATTCGTAAAGCAGGCATATTTGCCGGGCAATGGCGAGTCCCAGCCCATTGCCATCTGCGCTTCCGCTTATGCGGCTGAAACGCCGGAACAGCATTTCACGATTCAAACTTTTGTCAATGCCTGTATTGGTGATTGTCTGTCGCATGTCGTTCAGCAAAACAAGTATTTCTCCGATAGGGGAAGTATACCCGAAGCCTCGGTGGAACTTTCCACCATCAGGGGGGAAACAATCTTCATTATTTTTATTTTTTATTTTCATCATCATTTTTCATATCAAAATCATCTTTACTCCTGAAATTGTGCAGAGCAGCGCACGAGGCAAAGATGTTCTCAAAAAAAAATTCTTTTTCAGGCGACCTTCGTCTTTGACTGTCCGATAGCGTTTAATACTCCCGATGGCATGTTCCACTCTGACCCTGAAAGAAGAAATCAGATGGTTGTGCTGTTTCTGTTCCGGCGTTAACTCTTTACCCTTCGGCTTTTTCTGCGGTTGAAAAACGGTTACGCCTTCCGGACGGTATCCCTTATAACCGGTGTCCTGTACCAATGTATAACCCGGAGGTATTCTGTAAGCCGTATCGGCTATTCTCTTATCATGAATACGCCCGTCAAAGGTCGGACTTACATATAATACCATACAGCAACAGCTGATAATCACCGCGTTCTTCACTGTATGTCTTTTCTTCTTTCCGCTGTATTTCGACTGCGGTGCTTCTTCGTCCTGCGG
>JAISDH010000345.1 GCA_031264975.1 Bacteroidales bacterium | reverse complement strand
GAAAGATCAGGCGTTTTATATTCGGTAATAGGTGTTGGAACAGTAATAATATATACATTACAACCTGTTATCGAAGCTATATCATCACTTAAAACCAACCTTCTTGAAGAGTTGGGGTTTCCCAATGCCTTTTGAAGCGCCTCATTTTCTACTTCCCGCGTAGTATCTATTCCAGTGTTTAATTCCTGAACACGCTCAGGATTAATATCAAACCCTGTTGTTTCATATTTTTCACTAAAGGCAACGGCAAGAGGAAGTCCTACATAACCAAGCCCTACAACCCCTATTTTAAAATCTCCATCCATTACAATTATAAATCTGTCAAAATTTGTTTATCAATCAGGTATGATAATATTTCCACATTCTTTACGTAATATTTCACTACCTTATCTTGATTAATATTATTTCCCGCAAAGATACAACAATTTCTTGAATTATAAATTACATTCCAAAAAATAAAAGTACGAAAGAAGAAAGGGTGAAAGGACGAAGGGGCGAAAGGACGAAAGGACGAAAGGGCGAAAGGTGGAGTGGCATAAACCAATAATATACCCCAAAAAAACACCAGCCAGAGAAAAAAATAGTATATTTACAGCTGAAAATCAAGTATAAAAATACAATCATAAAGAAATGGTATCACGCCGCAGAATAGAAAATAAAGCATTAAAAGCCCATATAGTAGAAGCAGGATATGGTGCAATTATAGCTGCTATGACTTCCAATCTAAGCGAAGAAGAGGATTATGAATGCAATTTGTACTATACAACGAAACAGTTCATTGAATGGCAAAAAATAACTTATATGATTCTTTATCAGTCAAACGAAACGAATTTTACAATATGGATAAACAGATGGCGGGTTGTTTTTTTTGAGAAGTCTCTGATTTATGCCACCCCAGACGAAAGGGCGAAAGAAGGAGAGGGGCGAAAGGGCGAAAGGACAAAAGGGCGAAAGGATGAAAGGACGAAAGGGCGAAAGAAGGAGAGGGGCGAAAGGGCGAAAGGATGAAGGGGCGAAAGGATGAAAGAGGACGAAGGGGCGAAAGGACGAAAGGGCGAAAGCAATGTCATCAAGTTAAGCCATAAAAGCTCTGAAAGAGCGACATCAATAGCACATGGGCAACGCCCTGTGTCGGAAACGTCTCCCCGCCATTATTAAGCCCCAACGGGGCGTAATCAATTCCATTTCCTTTGATTACGCCCCGTTGGGGCTTAGTAAATATTGTGTGCATTCTGTCCGCAGGGCGTTGCCCTACGCTGTTGATTACGCTCTTTCAGAGCTTTTTACGCCTTCCGAACATAACTTGGCGTTGCTCCTATGCTATTGTTTATTGGGCTTTCAGCTCTTAACTTGATGACATTGGTAAAGATGCTACGCCCAGCAAGAATATACTAATTATAAGTAATATACAAGAGTAAATCGAAACTTTTTCAAATTACTTACTCGCAATTTTGTCATACACGTAATGACAACATGTCATTATGTCAATATATCATACATTAGAATTAAAAATAAATGTTACTGCGTTCATGAATTTGATTTTACGAGAGTAATGTTTTGTGATATATTTTCCATAAAATATTATGTATGAGATATAAAATATTGTACATATATATCAGAAATTCTGAAGTTCATTGGTCTATATTATATGTTTTGGCATTCCTTTTGTGTATTGCTATGTAAACATAAAATAAATTAATATAATAATAAAAGTAAATAGAAATGAAAAAATTAGTAGTAGCCTTATTAGGCATAGCAATTGCAGGTGGAGCAATATTTCGCGCTTGCAAGAAAGAAGAAGAAAGAAAAATGCAGAAAAAGATTTTAGTATTAATGATTTTCTTTCTATCAACCGTTGCGGTTGTTGCACAGTCGGAATTAGGAGGGGGATTATATGCCAGCATAGGAATTGCTCATAATTATAAATTTCAATTGAGCAAAATACTGAAAGACATGGGAACCGATAAAATTCCTCAAATTTCTTCATCCGTTGCCATTGGGACGCATATTGATTATCGAAAAGTTGTATATTCTGTAGACTTGGGTGTTGAAAGCATGTACTTGGCAAAAAAGCAAACACGTTCTACGAATCTGTTAGCTAATTTATCTGCAGGATACCAATTGTTTTTACCGGATAAAAATAGTTTAATCTTTTCAGGTAACCTTTCTTACGAAATCTACAATGTATCTTCATATCTCACTAAAGGAAGTTTGGATATGGCAACCAGTGCAATTATTCCAACACAATTTAGACTGCAATTACATCAGTTTATGGTTGGAGCAAAAATAGGATGGCGAAATGAATATACAACTATATGGGTTGGTTATGATTTTGGTTGCATACCAATGTCATGGACGTCAAATGTTGTACAAGTTTTCAACAGCGTCAACGAAAGAATAGATAGAATACATTTTGATGTGGCATACGATATTCGTAAATACTAACAAACAGTTGAGAAAAAAGAGGATATCCTAATAAAGATGTCCTCTTTTTTTATACCTAATAGTTTATGATACAGGAGTAAAAATTCATTAATTTGTGCTTTTGATGACAAGGAGAAAGTTTTGCATCCGAAACCTAAAACGTTGTTAGCTCATTAAACATTTCAATGGCAAAGCTATCGCTCATGGAAGAGATAAAATCGACAATACATTTTTGGTAATTCGTCCTGTCGGAAAAGATAGGATAAATAACGTCTCCCTTCTTTTGATAATCGGAATAAGCCATTAACCATTTCTCAAATGACTTTATCAGTTTGGGGAATATTTGTTTCTTGTTTTCAATATTTTCTGTCAACTTGCTTGGGTTGTAGAGTTCGTTCAGCGTATCGAAGATAGAATTGATAATCAAAGCGGCATATTGCTTGTAATAATTCAAACGGGGATGCTTGTAAATGTACTTGTAATTAAACTCCTTGATGCCAAGAATTGTCTGAAAGCACCTTTCCGAAAACATAATTCCTTTTTCCGGACTGCTGTTTAGACAAAGGTCTGTGGCAAAACTGTGTATAAGCGACGTGTTTGAGGCGCTGTTGTGTTTTTCTCCCCAGTAAGGTGAAAGGATGGCTTTCAATTCGTCCTGTTCTTCCTGTCGTATTATTTTCAAACGGATGGCGTCTTCCAAGTCCCTGCCCAAATATGAAATCTTATCCGCAACCTTCACAATACAAGCCTCCCACGTGAAAGGATTATAGATGGAGGGTTCTGTAATGGCGCTCAAATCAAGATATTCTTCTCTTGGAAACAAGGAAGCGTCATCCATTTCTCCACAATGAGAAACTATTCCGTCTCGAACAGCATAGGTAAGATTCAGCGTTTCTTCACTTCCCTGTTCGTTTTGTAACAATTCAATATTGTCGGCAAAGAAAAGACCGTTTTGTTCATGAAAAAATGTTCCGCCATAATATTTTTGAGCAATGTTGCGGAGGATATACTCTCCGTCGTGTCCAAAGGGAGCATGTCCAATATCATGTCCGATAGCAATAGCCAACACCAATTCCGTATTTAGTTCCAAATATTGGGCAATGGTATAACTCACGGAACTTACATGGTTTACATGCTCTATGCGGGTGCAAACATGGTCGTTGTTGGCGGCAAAAAAGACCTGCGTTTTGTGTTTCAGCCTGCGATATGCCTTAGAGTGCAACAAACGCGTATAATCTCTGCCAAATTCAGAGCGTATTTCATTTTCCCGCTGATAAATAGATTTCCGTCTGGTAATACACGCTTGCCAACGGGGAGAATTTTCTTTGGTTGTCGCCACACGGGCAAATGTATTCATAACATGAGCTGGCACAGGATTTATATGGACGTTAAAAACCGTTCGGCGTCAATAGCGGCAATACATCCCCCTGCCGCAGCGGTAATGGCTTGTTTGTAGTTTTTGTCCCGAACGTCGCCCGCAGCAAACACGCCGGCTACGTTCGTATGCGAAGACCCGGGCTTTGCCACAATATAGGAATCTTCATCCAATTCCAACTGATTCCGGAAAACTTCCGTATTGGGATGATGTCCTATCGCGATAAAAACGCCGTCGACGTCAAGTATTTTATGCTCTTTCG
>JAISDH010000288.1 GCA_031264975.1 Bacteroidales bacterium | reverse complement strand
ACGAACAGTTCCCGAAGACTGCCGGTATAGCCCTTACGCTTTATGATTTCGCCGGAAGGAGCCACCATCAGTTTTTCAAACTCCGCAATAACAGCATCCAGTTCAGCCATGTCGGCGTCGCTGATACCGTAATTATTGCGTAAAACTTCCCTGTTAGCTTTAGCGCTCTCCGCTATAATTTTTGCCAGCGTCAGTGCAGACTGATCCTGTGAATTATAGAACATGCTTTTATTCACATTCACTTTGCCTAACAAATGTTTGTCGCCCGTGCTGAAAGCATGGGCATAAAGCGGATAGGCCACTTTAAGACCCAATTCCGCAAGTCTGTCGATTGCAGAACTTTTCACTTCGGAAACCACAGTCGGCTGGATTTCCGTTCGCTGTTTTGAAACCTCCAGAATTTTCTTTACCTGAATTTTCAGATCATTTACAGCGCTCACACATGCAGGTATGCCTGCATACTCACTTTCATTTTCACTGCATACATCCAGAACCTTTTTATACATCTGGAATTTTGCATTTTGCCTGTCGTTCATAGCAATATCATTTAAAAAATTAATAATTTATTGTTTTATATTTTACTTATATCATTTAGTATGAATAATTTATTTCAATTTACATACCTTAGTCAATTGCTTACACACGTTGATCGATTGCTTACTCACGTTGATCGATTGCTTACTCACGTTGATCGATTGCTTACACACGTTGATCGATTGCTTACACACGTTGATCGATTGCTTACACGCGTTGATCGATTGCTTACACACATTGATCGATTGCTTACACGCGTTGATCGATTGCTTACATGCGTTGATTGATTGCTTATATATTTTTCTTTTGACTTTTAATCATTAATCATTAACAGCCATTTCCAAATCGGAACAACTTTAATTTCAATTCCTTCAATTGAAATAACTTCTTCCTCGTCTTTGGTAATTATCAAAAAATCACTTATCTCCCAGCGTTTTGAAATTTGCAGCAGGGCATTGATTTCACGTTTACGGGTTTCGATATCGTCCATAGAATAGCATACCTGAATCGCCATCCGCTGTTCCGGCAGAAAAAAATCCACTTCGATATTATCCTGGAAATAATATATTTCGTTACCAAACAGTCGTCTGAGTTGAATAGCCGTCTGATTTTCAAGCAATGCCGCAGACGAATCAAAAAGAAAAAGGTTAAGAATACCGTTATCAACAAAATAATATTTCTTGTTCCGTTCTCTGTCAGCCAGTTTTGCCAAAAAGTTTTCAACAGGAAAAATCAGCCATGACTCTTTTAAATAAGTCAGATAATCAATTACAGTATCGGTACTTATTTTTTTACCAGAAGAAGACGCCATATTTGCCAGACGGTTGAACGACGAAGGCTGCTTCACGCTTTCAGCCAGTTTTTTTATCAACACGCGCAAGGCAAAATCGTTCCTGACCTGATAGCGGGTAATCAAGTCTCCGAAAAATATTTTCTGATACAGATTGCCAAGCCATTCGCGCTTATCCGACACGCGAATTGTTTCGGGCAAGCCGCCAAAACGAAAATATGTTTCATGGAGTTTCACAATATCCTTATGAAATTTAAAGACCGCATTTTTTTCGGAAACATTTATCCCGTGAGCCGACAGATATTCGGGAAACGAATAGGGATAAACATTTTTAACCATATATCGTCCTCCAAGTGTAGTTGCTATTTCACTGCTCAACATCTTTGCATTACTGCCTGTGATATAAACTCTATAACCATTGTCGACAAGTCGGCGGGCAAATTTTTCCCAATTTTTAACTATCTGTATTTCATCAAGAAAAAATATCGGACGACAGTCGAACATTTCTTCATAGCAAAGCTTAATCAAATCCAGATCGCTTATATCCAAGGAATTTAACCTGTAGTCTTCAAAGTTGAAATAGAGGAATTCTTCGCTGGAATGAGCTTTTTTCAACAAGTCTTTCATCTGTTGAAACATCAAATATGATTTTCCCGCACGTCGCAGGCCAACGAAAACATAATTAAGCGATTCGTCAACCGGATAATGCCGCTCAATCAGCTCTGTCTTTGAAGTATTTCGCTGATATTCGGTAATCAATAATTTTATCACATCTTTATTCATAATTTTTTATCGAATATAATCGACAAAAGTAGTATATTTTTATCGATTATGCAAGATATTTCACAGATTCACGCCATTAATCACTAATCATTATTATTGCCCTTCCATTTTTTGCACATAACACGAAGGAATATAAGCCGTAGCCACCGAGAACAGATTAGAAATGCTTACTACCAGCCGTTTATCGCCTTTTATTCTCATAAATGCACCTTCCACTCCGGCGAACACGCCTCCTGTTATCCTCACTTTAATCCCTTTTCGCAGGTTAACCTCCTTATTGGAGAGATAAATCACTTCTTCTTTATTATTTCCGGCTACGATGATAAAATTCCGCATTTGATTTTCCGGAATAACAATCACCCTTTTGTCTCCAAAATCCCTGTAAAACAGGTCCGACGATATATTCAGCCTTAACTTCACCTCTTTCAGTACGGGATTAAGAATATCCTTCGATGATTTCACAAAGATTAAATTAGTCAACAGAGGCAAAGAAACCAGTTCACACCTCTCCGAATCCCTGATTCTTCTTTCCTTTTGATATGTAGGAAAGAAATATTCTATTGCCTCCGCATCCAGATACGGTTTAATTTTCACCGCCTTTCCATTAGCCGCATACAAAACATACCAGAACACTTGAGAATTGGAATCAGCATCACTGTGAAAATGAAGATTTTTCTCATTTACTGTAAACAATTCACCAGTCCTGTTTATTTTTACTTTTTCTATTATTGTACCTGTCAGTTCCATCTATCTGAATTTTAAATTTTGAATCAGTCTGTTTTCTATTTTTCTTTCATTGCATCGCGAAATTGTTCATTATTCATTGTTAATTATACCCCTGATTCCCCCTTGAATTTTCGGCTAATTCGGAGTAAGCTATCAACAAAAAGATAAAGGTTCAATTTTTCATCCCTGCCAGGGCATGAAAGATCAAACATAAAATAAATCAGGGATATACATCTCAGTATCCCTGTGCATGGATTCATATATTTTTAATAATTTTTGAATTTCGTATATAATAAAAAAACTCTTTAAGAAAAGAAAACCTTCTTTTCTTAAAGAGCCTAAATCATTCAATATAAGAAGGGAAGCCCCTTTTTCTATCGAAACTGATATATATTTCCATAAGTCGGTAAAAATAAGCAGAAAAAGTAAAGCTCTCTTGTTTTTCCGACTTTCTTTTGTTACATTGACGCGCGTAACTCGCTGATAATCTCTCTCTCTCTCTCTCTCTCTCTCTCTCTCTCTCTCTCTCTCTCTCTCTCTCTTCAAATACCATGCCATTACGCAACAAACCAATGTTCATTGCATAAGAGGTATTTCCGTATATAGAGTTTTTAGAGC
>JAISDH010000159.1 GCA_031264975.1 Bacteroidales bacterium | reverse complement strand
GAGAGTTCGTCGTTGAGCGAGCCTACGCCGCGGAGGTAGAGTATAGCAGCGTCTTTACCCGGTTGGCCGCTGGTCTGCAGGGCGGTAAGGCCGGGCACGACGCCCGCCATGTTGTTGGTAATGCTGGCGGTGGGCAACTTGACCAGCTCTTCCCCGCCGATGGACGAGATGGCGCTTGTCACCAGTCCTCTGTTCTGGCTACCGTAAGCGACGATCACCACCTCATCAAGGGCTTTGGTATCTTCCCTTAAAATAATAGTCATCGGCTGTTCTGTTACGGCTACTTCTTGAGGTACAAATCCCAAATAGCTGACCACAATAACGGCATCGCGCGAAAGCTCCATACTGAAGTTCCCCTCTACATCCGTAAAAACTCCAGTAGTAGTGCCTTTTTGAATGACAGATCCCCCGATAACCGGGTCGTTTGCCTTATCCAAAACCTTGCCGGTAACTTTTATCTTTACTTGTACTTGTTGCGGGGGATTTTCTACAGCAGGCGCCTTCTTGGTAATATATACCTGGCGTCCCTCAATCCGATACCCATTGTTTGTCTTTGCAAACAACTGATCCAAGACCTTTTCTATGGAAGCGTTGTTGGCTTGTACCGTCGCTTTCCTGTTCCGGTCCACATCATCCCTGTTGTAAAAAAACACATAGTCGCTCACGGACTCAATGGCCTTGAGAATTTCACCGACCGACTTGTCCTTTTGGTCGATAGTGATTGCCTGCGCTGTCGTCTGCGCATTCACAGCAGATGAAAAGCAGAAGATGAAACAGCAGGCCGAAAGGAAGCCTAATTTCAGCCTTTTTCTCTTAAAGTTCACATTTTTCATAAATTTTTTTTTAGGTTAAAAAATGGCGCTTATCTAAACTGTATGATATATTGATTGTCTTTTATCACGAAGTTGAATGAAGCGATTTGCATCAGTCCTGACAGCAATACGGAAAGTTCTTCTTTTAATTCCAGTTTTCCGTAGCATACAATGCCGGAAATTTCTTCCGGAATAATCATGGTAACATTGTAATACCGGGACAGCTTGAAAAAAACATTTTCTATGGGTTCGTTTTCAAAGATATATATGCCGCTTCGCCAGGAAGTATAGGTTTCCGTATCATGAACGGCTTTGAGGGAACTTTCTTGTCCTGTATGGGTATATACCTGGTTGGGGGACATTTGTACGGTGTTCCCGTTCGATTTTACCTTGACGGAGCCATTTACCAGCACAACCTGTTGCATATCATCCTTTTTATAAGCTGACAAGTTAAATCCGGTGCCATGTACAACGATTTCCAAACCGTCTGATTTTACAATAAACGGCTTGCCTGTGTCCGGCGCCACGTCTGCATATATTTCCCCGTCCACATAAATCTCCCGCTTGCCGCCGGAAAAAACATTGGGATAAATTACGGTTGTACCTGTGTTTACCCATAATTTACTGCCGTCGGAAAGTTTCAGTTGCGCCCTTTTGCCGAAAGGAACGCATAATTGGTTCATGGATGGATTTTCCGGGTGTTCTTCCTTTACAATTTTATCATTGACGCTTAATATTCCTTTCCGGTCATAGTTGATTTCCGGATTTTCATCCGTAATGTTCACATGGTTGTCTTCCGCCATGATCACAATTTTGGAGGGTGCCTGCTGATGGTTGATAACTTTGTATTGTGCATAATCCGTTTCTTTGGGCTTTGCTTCCTCCCGTCTGGTAAAATAGAAAGAAAAAGTAATGAGGACGGCAAAACAAGCTGCTGTGGCCACATATTTATAGATCCGTTTTAACAATTTTTTTCTGCGTTCCTGTTTCTCATTTTGCCGGTCGCAGGCGTTGCAACTGGCGGCTATTCTTTCCCAAAGCGCTTCTATGCGGTCGGCAAGCACCTCAGGTTTATAATATGAATACTCCTCTCTCATGGTATTATTTTATTTCCTTGAAATTTTCTTTTCCGAGTTTATTGAGTTTCTCTTTTATCCGTTGGCATTGGTTTTGGACAGATTGCCGGTTGATTTGCATCAGTTCGGCGATTTCATTAAACGACAGCCCTTCTGAAAAACGCAGATGCAGGATTTCCCTTTGATGAGCGGTCAATCGTAACAATAATTCATTAACAACCTTTATTTTACCTATTTCTTCTTCTTGTTCTTCCTGTTCAATATAGATTTCCTGCACATCCCTTTCGAAAAAATCTTCCCATTCTTTTTCAAATTTAGTTGATGACCTGTCTTTCCCCAATCTTGAATAGATGGTGTAGCGGACGGCGGCCATAAGATAAAGTTGCAAATTGCGAACTTTATTGAGTTTTTCTTTATGCTGGTAAATATCAATCAGCACATCGTGAATAGCATCTTCAACGATGTCTTGATGAGGATAGCATGATAAGCCATAAGAATATAAAGCCTTTATGTGTTTTTTATAAAGGTCTTTCAGAAAATCCTTATCCTCAAGATCAAGTATTATATACATGCCGACATTAACTTTCTAATAATATAAGGATAACACTGTATAGTGTGTAAAAAACGAAATATATACCCTTCTTTTTTGTTAAAAATTCTAAAAGTTGTTTTTAGGGGATTGAAGCTGCCCCCTCTTGCAGCGAATGGAACACGTTTGTCGAAGAGCTGGTGAGTAAGGAGCCGGCACAGCGAGCCGGGTATCGGAAAATCAACCTTGAGCCTGCAATTGGCGCCCAATATGGAATATATTTTGCGTGTTTCTTCGATGCGTTTTCAGGACATATAACCGGAAGATACACCTTTGCTCGTGGGGTTTAATTGTTGATTAAAAAAGTGTATTTCCCCGACCGCACCTCGTAAACCATGCGGTTGTTTTCTTTTCTCAAAAAGTGTATGTCGCCGCTGCCGGTCACCGGCTTACCGCTTTCGGTGACCGTTCCCGGAGGAACGGCAATATCATACGAAAAGCGGTTGTCTTCCAGTTTCCACGACGATTCGATCGTTCCCCACAGCGATTCGTAGCTTCCCGATGCGAATGTAAGGTCGCCTGCCGGCTGCGGGCGCAGGATGATTTTACGGAACGCCAGCGCACCGGTATTTATTCCGAGAAGACTTTGATACATCCATTCGCCCACGCTGCCGAACATCGGGTGATTTTGTGAATATACGTTGTCGGAGTATTGCCACGTTTCCCAGAGTGTAGTTGCACCCGACCGTATCATGTGTCCCCATCCGGGAAAATCTTCTTTCGTCACCATTTTGTAAGCAATATCGTTGCGTTCATGGCGAGCAAGCGCATCCAGCACCAACGGCGTACCGAATATGCCGGTGGCGATGTGTCCGTCGCGTTTTTCTATTTCCTGCAACAAAACCTGAAAGGCTTTTTCCCTTTCGTTATCGGGCAGCAAATCATAAAAAAGTGCGAAAGCCTGCGCCACCTGGGTGTGATTACCCACTTCGCCTGTGCCGGTTTTTACGAAGCGTCCGATAAACGCGTCTTTGATGTCGCCGGCGAGAGCGGTATAGGCTTTTTCGTCGTTTACTTGTTTAATAAGCCCCGCAAATTCGGCCAATAGTGTAACATGATGGTAGTAATGCGCCGTAGCAAACAGTTCGGGAATACGCGGTTCGAGGCTTTCGTGGTCGTTGATACACTTGTCGATAATGTGGTTTTGCGCTTTTGTACGCAGGAACTCGACCTGTCGCCGCAGGGCGGGATAATAGGCCCGGATTGTCCGGGTATCGCCGTAATATTCGTAGCGTTGTTTTTGGAGGAAAGCAAAAGCGAGTTGCCAGCCAATGGGACCGGAATCGTCGCCGAGACCGGCGTCGGCAATTCCGTTGAAAGGCGCCGTTTCGGTAAATCCTCCGAGCGGGCGCTGGTCGTCGGCAAAGTCCCGGAGCACCTTATGGTAGAAGTTCGACATGTCGTAGAACCAGCAGAACGTGCGTGCCGTAGCGACGATATCGCCGCCATAACCGAATTTTTCACGTGCCGGGCAGTCGGACTGCACACTGAACACGTTGCTTAAAAAGGTATTGTTTAGCACCATATCCAATTGATTGAGCAGCAGATTGGAACATTCAAAAGCACCTGTGCGGGGCAAGTCGGCGTTCATGCGCAAGGCCTCCATACTGTTCAGATCCGGACGTCCCGGCCAGCCGGTAACTTCCACATAGCGGAATCCGTGAAAAGTAAAGTGTGGCGACCAGATTTCTTCACCTTCGCCTTTCAGTATATAGCTATCTTCTTGCCAAGCGATGGGCGGTTGTCCTGGAGCCGACCAGTCGGCGTTCCACACCTTTTTCTGCTGTCCTGCCACCGAAGTCATCACGTTCAGGCTGCCGTCGGAATAGACGTCTTCGCCGTAGCGGATTTTGACACGCGTCCCTCGCGCGCCCTGCACTTTAAGGCGTATCACACCGCCCATATTCTGTCCCATGTCAAAGACAAACGTTCCGGGTCGGGTTTCCGTCATTCTTGCTGGCTTCAACACTTTTGTGACACGTATGGGCGGTTGCATCTGCGCCGTCAGCGTGCCCGGAGGAGGAGCGACTTTCACGGACGGACTCCAGTTGCTGTCGTCAAATCCGGTGTTGTCCCATCCATTCAGTTCCCTGCGGGCGTCGTAATGTTCACCCAGGTACACGTTGTTACGGAGAATGGGGCCATTGGCTGTTTTCCATGTTTCGTCGGTTACGATCCATTCTTCCGTGCCGTCGGCGAACGAAAGTTTGAGCTGCGCCATGAAACACGGCCGGCCGATATACAAGTAATCCCGCAATTGCTTGAAGATTCGCATCGGCAAAGGATTGAAAAAGCCGTTGCCCAACATTACACCGACAGCATTGTCGCCCGGGCGCACTAAGGATGTAATATCGAAGACGCTGTACAGGATCTGTTTTCCGTAATTTGTCCAACCCGGGTCTAACCTCCGGTCGTCAACGGGTTTGCCGTTTACACTCGCTTCGTAATATCCAAGTCCGGTAATGTAGAGGCGCGCTTGAACGAGGTCTTTTTTCGTATTAAAAACTTTCCGGAAAAGCGGCGCCGGATCGTCTTTGTAGAAATCCGCTTCGTCCTGCGGCGCAACGCTTCCGTCGCCTATCCACTGCGCTTTCCAGTCGGCGAGCGACAGCATGGCTGTTTCCCAGTATGCCGCCGGGCTCCAACTGGACGCTTTGCCGTCGCGGTCGTATATTTTCACCTGCCAGTAATAACGCGTAAACGGTCGAAGACATTTCCCGCCATACGGAATGTTGAAACACTGCCCGGAAACGACTTTCCCGCTTTTCCAGACGAGGTTTTTGCCCTGTTCCAAATCCTTTTCCGCCAGGGCGACAACCAGTTCGTAAGCCGTTTGATATTGATTACGTTCACCGGATGACAGTTTCCAGCCAAGAACAGGTTGCGCCATATCAATGCCAAGCGGATTAGCCTGGTATTCGCAGGTCAACCCGTAAGGCTCCGCCGCATAAGCCACGGCGCAAGCAAGCATAAGTGCCAATGTGCCAATATATACAGATAATTTTTTCAAGGGTTAGATTTTCATAGTTTATTTTATGTTAGTTAAAGACTCGGTCTTAAAGTTGGCTACAAATGTATGTTAATTATATTTAAATATGCCTTTCGATTTTGATTCAAATACTTTCAGTTTTGACACTAATCGGCATAAAGTAATATATTTGTAGTGCCTGCTCAGCCCCACCATCTCTATATTGCGCTCATTTTTAATAATCTCACAAATTCAGTGATTTAATGGGTTATTTACGTTATATATAACATAAAATAAATTAGATAAAAAATCGCATGGTAGGTTTTGCATCATTACCTTATAATCGCAGTGCCAATTTGCCAATAGAAGTTTGGCTGTGAAAGTCAATGCGGTGGGGGTCTACGGCTTTATTCCGGCTTGGCGCCCTTTAGGAAGCAGTCCGGGACTTCTATTAAAACGTGTCCCCATGTCAGTCACTTGGCGAATAAGCAAATCAAAGTATTGCTTACGCAGGCAGCAAAATGTGCTGTCAGGCACAATCCGAACATAAGGGATTATTATCAACGAAAGATAGTAGATGGCAGGGGTTGGCGTTATTGCTTAATTACACCTCAATTACCATACTATCATTTCCTTTGCTCGGCAAATCAAATTCTTTTTATATATTTGCAGAAAAATTGCAAGTCAAAAAATGAAAACATAAAGTTAGTAACGCTATTTGAAACCAATCCTGACGAATTAATGGCATTATGGCTATCTGACCGGATTTATGAACTTGTGAAAGAGGAGAAAGTAGCAGTAAATAGCTTAGAAATAGTTATTAACAAATTAATCTGAAATATATGTTCTTAGAAGTTCAAATTAAAGACAATAAAATCTTTGCACCATTGAAGAACAAATGGTTGATGTTAAAGCCAGAGGAAAAGGTAAGGCAAGAATACATTTGTCGTTTGGTTAACAATTACGGTTATTCTCTTGACCAAATAGGTCAGGAAATTCAAGTAAGTAATTCGCAACGAGGACAGGGGCGAGCGATGGCAGATATTGTAGTTTGGCGTAATGCAAAAGATAAAAACGAAGACAATAATGCATTTATTGTAGTCGAATGTAAAGCGGAACATATAACTATTCGCGAAGATGATTATTTTCAAGGATATAACTATGCGTCATGGGCGGGCGCTGATTTTTTTGTAACAAGTAATTTAAAGGAAACTCGTATATTTCGTGTAATTAAAGGGAAAATGCCCAAACGGTTAGAAGAGATTATTGATATTCCTAAGGCCACAATAGCCAATAATGCAAAGAAAGTAGATGAATTATTGAAGCAAACTAAAGTTTTTACACGTGATGAGTTTTCAAAATTGTTATTCAAATGTCATAACATTATCCGTAATAATGACAAACTTTCGCCCGAAGCAGCTTTTGATGAAATAAGTAAAATTTTGTTTATCAAAATCCGTTACGAACGCAGTAATAGCGAAGCACAGATTTTCTCAAAAGATGAATTTAAAAAAGCACGGGAAAGTTATAATCAATACAAACCAAAAGATGGTTCAGAGTTTTATCAATTCTTATTTGAACAAACTAAATATGATTTCAAAAACGATGACCTTTTTGACCAAAACGACATGCTGAAAATAAGAGAAAATAGTTTTGAAGCAATTGTGGAAGAACTACAAATTTATAATCTTTCTACAACCTCAGATGATGTAAAGGGTATTGCTTTCGAACAATTTTTGGGGAAAACGTTTCGGGGTGAATTAGGGCAATTTTTTACTCCTCGAACCATTGTCAATTTTATGACAAAAGTACTTGACCCTGAAGAAGGAGAAAAAATTTGTGATCCTTGTTGTGGTAGCGGTGGTTTTTTGATTAAAGCATTTGAATATGTCCGCGAAAAAATCGAGCTGGAAATTCATAAAGAAAAGGAGCGTATTAAAACGCAATTCTATACAGATGAGTATGAAAAACTTTCAGATAAAGAGAAAGAGGAAATTGATTTACAAGTAAATAATTTATTTTCTAAACTCAATGCTGAATTGGATATTAATAATCCTAAAAGCAGGCTCCGAGTACTTTCGTACGATTGTATTTATGGCACGGATGCTAATCCTCGCATGAGTCGCACAGCAAAAATGAATATGATTATGCACGGCGATGGACACGGTGGAGTACACCATAATGATGGATTGTTAAATGTAAATGGAATTTTTGAAAATCGTTTCGATATAATTTTGACTAATCCGCCTTTTGGTTCGCATGTTGAAAAGACGTTAAAAATAACAGAGGCCGATAAATACAAAGATGCAGTCCGTATTGCAGAATATACCGAACGTTATGGGGATGATTATATCAAAGCGATGGGACAAATAAATAACAATATTAACAAATCCATATTGTCACTTTACAAAACAGGTTCAATGAGTACTCTTACCGAAGTATTATTTATTGAACGATGTGTGAATTTATTAAAGCCCGGAGGACGTGTGGGGATTGTGTTACCTGAAGGAGTATTGAACAATACAAATCTACAAAAAATACGCGAATTTATTGAAAGTAAAGCAAAAATACTACTTATTATTTCCATCCCGCAAGACGTATTTATTGCTTCTGGTGCTACTGTAAAACCCAGTTTGCTGTTTTTTAAGAAATTTACGGAAGATGAAGCCAAACAATATGCTTCTATTAAAAAGAAGGCAGAGAAAGAGATTGAAACAAAATATAAAACCGATTTAGATACCATTGCACAACAACTTTCTGAAAAAGGAAAAACTACCGAAGAAAAAAAAATATTAAAAGCAAAGCAGAAAGATATAGAAACGCAAATGGAAGAAGAGATTAAAGATTTGGTTAAAGCTCGCTTTGATTATCAAGTGCCACTTGCCGAAGTTGAAAAAGCGGGAATTAGTACTACCGGAGCGGAAATTGAAAACGAATTGGAACCATTGGAAGTTGAATATACTACTTATCGCAAAGCTAATAAACTTTGGACTAACACTTTTTCAAAGGTAACTTATCAAATTATGAATGCTCGTGAGATATACAGAATTCCTATAGTTGAAGGAAATATAATAGGAGAGCCGGAAGTATTTTACGAGAAAGAAAAACCAGGCAATGCAAACAGAGGTTAAAATACATCTACAATTTGTTCCGTTCTCTAATTTGCTTAATTGGAGTGTCCAATATATGCTGGAAACAAAATTCTCGTACACAGAAAAATACCCATTAGTAGAAATAGGTTCATTTCTTAAACGCAATAAAACGGGCGTGGATATTGAGGATGATAAGGAATACAAACGTGTTACGATAAAGATAAATAATGGCGGCGTATTTTTAAGAGATATTGAAAAAGGAAAAAACATTGGGACAAAAAAACAATTTGTCGTTTCCGAAGGACAGTTTTTGCTCTCTAAGATAGATGCACGGAATGGCGCTTTTGGTGTAGTATCTCGTGAAGTTGATGGAGCAGTAATTACTGGAAATTTTTGGACATTTGATGTGGACTATTCAATAATAAATCCTCATTTTCTATCACTCATAACAACAACATCTGAATTTATTAAATTTTCGGAAAATGCAAGTAATGGGACAACTAACCGCCACTATTTACAGGAACATTTATTTTTAGCGCAAAAAATACCTCTCCCTCCATTAACGGAGCAAACTCGTATAGTAGAGAACTATAATACAAAACTAAAGGAAGCCAAAGTTTTAGAAGAGCAAGTGCGAAATTTGGAAGTAGGAATTGAAAAGTATTTATTTGATTCGTTAGATATAGAAGTAAGCTACAAGCCTACTAATGTTGGTAAATTATTTTTTGTCAACTATGTAAATATTCGAAAATGGGGCATCAATAAAATATTTGAATCAAGCAACCAGCCTTCTGCTAAATACGGCATTTACTCATTTGAAAAGAGACTAGAGTTATTTAGAGAAATAATTAGAGGGAAAAGCCCAAAATATTCCAACCAATCACAAAATATAATTTTGAATCAAAAATGTAATAGATGGAATGAAATTGATTTATCCCATACAAAAACAGTCGATCATAATTGGTTGAGAAGTTTAAATGAAAATCATTTCACTCAGATCGGTGATATCCTAATTAATTCTACAGGTGAAGGAACTATTGGAAGGGCAAGCACAATAATGGAAGGATTTACCAATTTAATGTATGATAGTCATATTTTATTACTCAGGGTTAATACTGATTTTATATATCCTGATTTTTTTACACTATTATTCAATAGCTCTTATGGCCAACAGCAAGTCAATTCTATAAAATCCGCACAAGCCACAAAGCAAACAGAATTAGGTATAGGAAATTTGCAAAAAATTAAACTTCCACTTCCGCCCCTTTCTGTTCAAAACGAAATAGCCAATCACATACAAGAAAAGAGAGAACAAGTCAAAAATCTTAAACAAGGTGCAGAAATGAAACGAAGAAATGCAATAACAGAATTCGAAAAAGAAATATTAAATATTTAAATAATATGGGAATGCGAGATTTCAATCCATTTGGAGTAAAGTCAATTGAAGTAAAATTCAATTGCAATAATTGTGGTCATGAAGTAATTAGCGACGAAATAGGAGTACCACCACCTAATTATTCAGCAGATAATCATTCCGATTCCATTAGAGATAATGATGGATATGCGATCTGTCCTAATTGCGGTAAAGAATATGAAGTATACGTATATGCCGGGTTTGGTGGTGGTAATGTTGATATTGAAAACATTGAGGATGATGATATCTTCGAGATAATTGAACATGATGAAGATATTTATCTTCAAGAACCAGAAGAAGAAATAAAGCCAATCTACACAAGATTTAGACTTATTTGTTTAGAAGTAAAGGATTGGTATGTACTAAAAAATTTCAAGATAGATTTTGAAGATGGTATTAATGTACTTATAGGAGAAAATGGTTCTGGAAAATCATCAGTAATAGAATGTTTAGCATTAATATTTGGACATTTATATAAGTTTTTTGTTGAAGAAGATAAGAAAGCCCCATACATAAAAAGATATATTATTAGTTTTGAAAGCGCAGATGCAGAAACAGGGATGCTACATACTGTACAAATAGATAATTGTAAGAATAGCGAAGAAGGTTTCAATCCTATTATCTATATTGGCAATAAAGTGATAGATATAAAAAACAATAGAACTTTAATTAAAAATCTGCTACCTTCAAAAATAGGTTTATACTATGCAGGCATAACCGACCGATTACAGGAACTAAGCATCCATTTTGAAAATAAATACAAAGATAAAATTAAAAAGGGAGATTCTGCTATTTTATATCCGTTAACTTTACCTGATACAAGGCTATTCCTCTATGTCAAAAAAGAACATCTTGGGGTAATGCTTATGTGTTTATTAATATCAGAAAACGAAGAATTCATAAAGTGTTGGAAAAATGAAATAGGTATTGACTTATCAACATCTGAAATAAAACTTGTACTAAAAAAACCTTCATGGGCAAACGATTCCGCGGAACAATTATGGGGAGCACATGATTTAGCAAGAAAATTTATTACTTTACTTTCAGAGAATGCCAATAGAAAGAGCGTTTCCGACAATAATATAGAAATCACCCATAGTGGCATATACCTAAAAGATGAATTCACTCGAATGTTTAAAAATAACATAGAATCAAAGGTATTTGACATATTCGATTTTCTTTTGTTTAGTGATTTATTGGATACAATCAATATTACATGGAAAAATAGACAAGAAGAATACGTCGAATTAGATCATTTGAGTGAGGGTGAAAAACAATTGGTCACAACAATGACTTTTCGATTATTATGGATGAACCAGAAAGGTTTTTTGTTATTTGACGAACCAGACACATTCTTACATCCTAAATGGCAACAGCAATTTATTTCTAATTTATCCAAGATAGAGAATAATACTCAAATAATAATAACTACTCACTCTCCTAATATTGTTTCTAATATAGAAAAAAAGCAATTGATTATTCTTGATTCTGGGGAAATAAAACAATTTAGCTTCAATCCCTATGGAAAAACTGTGGAAAATATATTAATTGACCATTTTTCCCTACAAAGTACAAGAAATAAAGAAGTTCAAACCGCCATTGACAAAGTAAAATTACTGATTGAAAAAGATGAATACGATTCACCTGAATGCATCCAAATAATCGAATATTTGAAAAAAAATATTGATAGTACAGATAAAGATTTGCTTAGTATTAATTTGGAAATAGCAAAGAAAAAACATTTTTCTACGCATGAGAAAAATAAATAAAAATGTGGCTCCTCAACGCTTTTCTGATATGTGTTTGAAGAATAAGCCTGCTAATTGGGATGAATTTCATAGGAATCATCAAGAGATATATAATGACTGTCGAGAAACACTGCTTATTAATGAACAAGATTGTCTTTGTGGATATACAGAATTACCTATTAAGAATTCTACAGATACTCATATTGACCATTACAGAAAAAAAAGTTTATTTCCTGAACTGTGCTTTGAGTGGAACAATTTTATAGCATCAACTAATAGTGATGATTTTGGTGCACGGTATAAGGATAATAAGTATTGTTCTTTAAAGTCTGATTATCAAACCATATTAAACCCTATAACTGACGATTGTGTCACATATTTTGAATATAACAGTTTTGGTTACATTAAACCTCAAAATGGATTAAATGAGACGGACAAAGAGAAAGCCGAGAAAACGATTGAAGTGTTTAATTTAAACCATAATTCCTTAAAATCAAGAAGACAAGTTGTAATTCAATTCATAAAATCACACTTAAGTGGAGATTTGCCTGCTGTGGAAATTGAAAAAGCATTATCTTCTGGAGGATTTAAAAGTGTCGTAGAACAAGAATTAATAATAGAATCATGATAAAAATACCCTTATATCCGGAATACAGCACAACTATAAAGTTGTTGAAAATTTTGAACGGTATGCTCGTTCGCGATTTTAAAAACATGTGGAATAGCATTTGGAGCTTGAGAGGGACACCTCAAAATACGGCCGACTGGACAGAACCCGATCAATGGATTCAAGAAAGGTTGACCGGAAAAGATAGAGAAATTGCTGTTAAAATATGGACTGACAGCAATAAAGAAGTTAATCCTCGTTGGACACGCGGCGACCAGTTTTTGATTTCAATGTATCACCTAATAACAGAAACCAGTGGAATGTATGAGTTAACCCAAGAGGGTAAAATCTTTATTGGTAAAGCTGAAAATGAGGTAATGCAAAAAATAGACAATGAGGAAGGCTTAATTCAGATACTTAGGCAGCTGTCTTTAATAGAAGGTGGTAAACGCGCCGATTTACTTGAAGAGTGGGAAAAATACACCAAATATAATTCAAATCTCAAACAAGATTCTGTTATCAAGGATTATTTGCGTCGCAGGTTAGTCAATCTCATTGACAGAAAATATATTAAAAGAGAAGGGAACGTATATACTATTACAGAAAAAGGGCTTTTATATTTACAAAACATAGAAAATGCCAATCCTAACCCGGTTATTGATAAGGAAATTCAATTAAATAAAGCGATTGAGCAATTCAATAAAGAACAGAAGGAATTATTGAGAAAGTACCTTTCAGAAACAACCCCATACCGGTTTGAAAATATTATCAAAGACTTACTATCGTCTATGGGGTACGATGATGTACGGGTAACATCTCCCTCAAATGACAAAGGAGTGGATGTTACCGGTATTAGCCAAAATGGAATAACCACAGTGAAAGAGGTAATTCAAGTAAAACAAAATACTACGTCGAATATTACCCGTCCTGTTTTAGATGCATTGCGTGGAAGTTTACACCGTTTCGATGCTTTTCAAGGAACTATCATAACATTATCTGATTTTTCTAAAGGAGCTAAAGATGCCGCATTTGAAAAAGGTGCTGCACCTTTAACCCTTATTAATGGAAATAAATTGATTGATTTGCTAATCAAAAATAATATCGGCATAATACCCAAGATGGCTAATTATTATTTAATTAATGAGAAATATTTTGATGAAGAAGAAAATGTAGATTGATTCCGTTAAAAAAATCAGGCAACTTTTCCCAAGATTACCTGATTTTTTGTCTATATTTCAAGATTTTGTTTTTGCAAAGATAGTTATATACTAATTAAAACGGTAATTCATCTTTTTTTTGCAGTAGTTTCCCTATTTCTTTCGTTAGTTCGTCTATCATTTCATCATACTTAAATTCGGCAGGAAAGTCCGGATCATCGGTGGGATATTTCGCAAAAATGTTCTTCAATTGCGGCCGCAGTTCTATGGCCAGTTCTTTCACTTCCGCGGGTTTCTTCGCGTGACCCTGTTCATAATAATACTCATCTATAATTCCAAAAATAATATCATGCTCAGAAAATTCAAGGTCGGCCATCAGTACACGGGTGCATTCACTTTCGGCTTCTTGCAGTAGCGCAGAATTGCCATTGCTGTTTTTTATCATATCTTCCCGGACTGTTGCCGCGTAATTAGCCCGCTCCATGATAAAATCGTAATTCAATGCTAAATCCGGGTGATACTGGTCAAGATAATCCAATAACTTCAAAGCGAGATGATTTAGCCCTATTTTCCTTGCCACTTCGGCAACTGTGGTGTTTTTTTTTGTTTCCATATGCTTAAATTTTAATTTCTATTTATAATGATACAGACACGAGATGACATATATGTTATTGTTTATTACGGCGTATACTACTCTGTGCTCCGCATCAATACGCCGTGACCAGTATCCATTAAGTTCATACTTCAATTTTTCCGGCATTCCTATTCCTTCAAACGGATGGCTTGATATTGCTTCCAAAAGCATAGATATGCGTTCTTGAATTTGGACATTCCCTGATTTTTTCCAAAATTCAATATCTTCCAAAGCCGTTGGCATTAATACTACTTCCATATTTTATTAAAATCAGTAATAACATTACCCTCAGTTTTCCCCATGTTCCGTACTGCATCTACTCCGCACAATAAATGTTCAGCATTGGCAGGGCTTCTTAGCAAGTAAGCAGTTTCTTCCAAGCTATTATATTCGCTCATCGGAAGCACGATTACATCTTCCCCCTTTGAACGGGTTACAATAATGTTGACCTTGTCGTTCGATGACTTGTCGAGCCACTTTCCCATATTGCGAATAAACTCTCGTGCACCTAATATTATGTTGTTCATGTTTTAATGTTATTAAAAATAATTGTCATACAAATGTGTGACAATTATTTTTAATAACAAAATATTTTTTAAACTAATCCCGTTAGATGAGTTTGAAGCAAACAGCATCAGAAACAATTGGTTTATATGTTATTTCCAAAGAGGTTCGGTTTGCCATCCGCCGAAGAAGCCGTATTTGTAGACAGGCACATGCGGGTAAGCATTGATGAGGTCGATGATTTCACGTTTCATATCCTGCGGATGGTTCAGGAAATTGCACAGGTACACCATACAAGAGATTATCGAAAACGGTTTGTCTATCTGTCCCTGCTTGAGCGGTTGGTTGACCCACGCACCCTGAGAATTGTTCAGTTGCATACTTGGACGCTTTACCATAGTACGACTCCACAGGCGGGAATGGTGGGCAATAATGTTTCGGATATAGGCAATGGATTCCAGCCAGCCGGAAAATACGTGAGGCGAATTGACGCCCATTTTGTTAGCAAT
>JAISDH010000156.1 GCA_031264975.1 Bacteroidales bacterium | reverse complement strand
TTTTTTTTGAGGCTACCCTTCGGGATAGCCTTTTTTCATAAGTCACACCGGTAGAGACGAATAGTTTTGCCATTTTCGCCTGAATCAGGAATTGCAGGAGGTAAATAGTGATTAATGATTAATGATGAGTGATTAATTTTGCTCTGCTTCGTCCTTATACGACCAGACATTCGTAATAATCGCCTGATTCTGTTCAATAGAGAATGAAAGAAGGATTAATTTCCTCTTCTCTGCACCCTCTTTCCTCTCCGCAACAAACGGCGGAGAGGAAAACGATAAAGCAAAGGGGCTAAAAAATTATTCTTTTACGATGCGTTTGATTTTAGTTTTTCCGTTATCCATGAAAACACGAATAAAATAAATACCATTTGCCAAGCCGGACAAATTTACTGTTGTCCTTTGAACGCCAATATTTTCTATCTTGCGCAACTGTTTACCGTAAATATCATAGACGCCAACCTGCTGTATATTTACCATCTCCGTATTTTCCATATTTAAATGCAATGCACCATGAGCCGGATTGGGATAAACAACTACCGGAACCATATTCATTTCCATTGAGATTATGTTATCAGGTACATTATAATGGACAAGAGTATCGCATGGTAAATCATATTTTTGCCACCATGGAGTTATATAATGGAATGCGTCTTCTATATAACATCTCAATTCTACTGTATGTTCTGCCATATTGATTACCGTTCTTAGTTTTTCCATAAAAACATAAGGATGTCCTATTTGTTCTATGTAAACGTAATCATGAAAATGAAACCATGCATCATCAAAAGAAGTATCTATCGCGGTAAAAAACTGCTTATATTGTCTTCCATTAATTTCAATTTGCTGGACTTCTTTTACAGTACATTTCACAGGAACTAATGAAACGCTATCCATATTATCCTTCATAAAAGTAAACGTAACCTCTTCCAAAGCCTGAACATCATAGTCATATATTAAATTAAATTGCTCCTTAAAATAATAATAAATTTTGCCGCCCTCCTGCTTAAAAATAATAGTATCTAAATTATTGTAATCATTATAATTACTATTATAACGGAAAGAACAGATTACCATTTTACATAAACTTTCATCAATAAGAGTATCTTTTTCAACACTGTATTTCGTACAACTTTCTAATGGATTAGTATGTGTGTAGGTATAATACCACTCCGCGCCAACAGGGGCAAATTCAAGATATTCTTGTCCTTTCGCTTGCCATACTGTAAAAAGCAGAAAAACAGTTATTCCTATATTTAATATAATTGTTCTCATCGCTAATTGGTTTTTAAAAATTTTGATTGAAATGTTTGATTCTTTAAACTGTATTGTAAAACATATATTCCGGCAGAAAGATGCGCAATAGAAACAGTCTTCTTAATAGAAGTCAAGACACTGCTATAAACGATTTGTCCTACAGGGTCTATAATACGGACAGTTCCATTGAGAAAATTTTCCTCATTCAGTTCCACATGTATTTTATCATTTGCAGGATTGGGATAAACAGCTACCGAAGCCATCTTCATTTCCATTGAGATTATATTATCAGGTACCTTATAATGAACAAGAGTATCGCATGGTAAATCATATTGTTGCCACCATGGATTAATATAATGAAAGTCATCTTCTATGTAACATCTCAATACTCTTGTATATACTGCCATATCAACTCCCGTTTTTAGTTCTTCCATAAAAACATAAGGATGTCCTATTTGTTCTATGTACTTATAAATGTGATTATGAGAAACATAAAACCATGCATCTTCAACGATAGTATCAATGGTGGTAAAAAACTGTTTATATTGTCTTCCATTAATTTCAATTGGCTGAATATCTCTTACAGTACATTTTACAGGAACTAATGAAACAGTATTTTTGTCCAGGTTATACTTCTTAAAAGTAAACACAACCTCTTCTAAAACAGCAACATCATAAGCATATATTAAATTAAACTGCTCATTGAAATAATAATAAATTTTGCCCCCATCCTGCTTAAAAATAACAGTATCTATCTTATCATAATCATTGTAAGAGAAAGAGCAGATTACCATTTTACACAAACTTCCCTCTATAAGAGTGTCTTTTTCAACGCTGTATTTACTACAACTTTCTAATGGGTCAGCAAGCGTATTGGTATAATACCATTCAGCGCCAACAGGCGCAAATTCATAGTATTCTTGTCCTTTCACTTGCCATACGGTAAAAAGCAGAATTACCGCTATTCCTATATATAATCTATTTGTTTTCATAGCTGTATGCATTAAATAGTAAATAATCGGTTTCGTTGTAATACAGTTTTAAAGATGTTTCCATAAGCTCAAAAGAACAAATGGATAACATTTTCTTCATATATAAATTTCCATCGAACAATTCACTTATTTTTGTTCCACCGAACTCATCCATACAAATAGTTGATGTTGTAGGGTCAATTCTATAATGTCCTACTATATCATTGGTTGATGTTTTTCCAAAAAGAGTAGTATCACTATCGAAAAAAATCCAATAACATTGGTCGGATTCAGGTTCAGGAGTTTTAGTAATCCCTTGGGAAACTTGTACAAATTTACGTAAATGCCATTTAGTACCAAGTAAATTTGTAGTTTCTTCTGTTGGTTGCAAAGCAGTACTATCACTTTGAGTAGGAATCAGTGGCGTAGATTCATCACAACCTGTTGTGATGAAAAAGGCAATTAATATGATACACAGTATTGCAATTGTGCCTCTTTGGAAAACTCCTTGAGCTTTTGCAAAAAGAATTTCAATGATTGTTCTCATCCTAAGAGAATTTTGTTGTTTTTAAACTTATATTTTTATAGGCATTAAAATGGAAAAGTTTGACGAGTAAATGAATAACAAGTTCTCAGGTTCCCAATTGCAGGTACATATCCCCAATATTCCAACTGCATACTATCGGCGCTAAACATGGTCTTAATCCAACCACAACCGGAATAAGTAACGTTAGGAATTATTATATGCATTGTATCGCCACGCATAGAATATTGTATAGTATCTCCATGATGAAACATTTCTATCCGACCTGTTTCTAAGTTTTGCGGAGAAGTACTCACGTACATCATATTTTGCAATTGGTCAATAGTGAGCGTAAGTGTCGCATTAGTATCTAAAGTACATTTCCATAGACTTTTTTCCGAACTGTCAATTATATCATCCGGTTTATCACACCCCATAGACATAAACATAAGCAATACAAGCAAACATGAGAACATGCCGCTATAGTAGATTATCGGTTCTTTTAAAATTTTCAATCCTCCTTTCTTGAATTTAAAAGTTATCAACCTGCTAATGTATTCACTAACATTTATTACACGCTTGGAAGAATGTTTTCTTCCTTCTCCAAAATTATAAACTGTTTCTCTCATAACTATACTGTTTAAAATTGTTTAAAAAAAATGTCCTACTTATATGATACTTTTTTGAGCTATTTTGTTGCCTGCATCCCTCATTTTTTTTCATTCTTTTTTTGCAACAGATTAAAATACAATAGGAAAAAGTAATAAAAAAAACAAACAAGAAGAAGGGAAAAGTAATACTTTATTTGGCATTGCTAATCAAGTATATTTTTTTGATATTCATTTTTATTACAAAACTGAAGCCTTCCGCTCAGTATAAGTATAGTATCTATATAAAAGCAAAATTCCTGCTTTGCCGACAAGCATAAGCATTTGTTTTTAATTTGTACGTAGCGAGGACACTACACCCAGCAAAATATTCATAATAGTTGTTCAAATACTAATAACAGTTGTTCAAATACCAATAACAGTTATTCAAATACCAATAAAAGTTGTACAAAGACCAATAAAAGTTGTACAAACATCAATAAAAGTTGTACAAACGCCAATAAAAGTTGTACAAAGACCAATAAAAGTTGTACAAAGACCAATAAAAGTTGTACAAACACCAATAAAAGTTGTACAAACGCCAATAAAAGTTGTACAAAGACCAATAACAGTTGTACAAACGTCAATAAAAGTTGTACAAACGCCAATAACAGTTGTACAAACGCCAATAACAGTTGTACAAACGCCAATAACAGTTGTACAAAGACCAATAACAGTTGTACAAACACCAATAACAGTTGTACAAACACCAATAACAGTTGTACAAAGACCAATAACAGTTGTTTTGATAAAATCAGCCTTTACTTTCTTTTCATATAAATATTTTGGATAATTCATATTCTATTTTTTTGTTTTTCAAAAATACAAAGATATTTTTAATGAGCAATGCCCTTTATTTACTTGAAACACCCATTTCGACGTCGTAAAATAGACAAGCATTTGTACGCTAAAAAGCCATACAGGCGGTAAAATTGTTTTTGCAAGAACAAAGGATTTTTTTCCGGTGAGTTTTCTCCGAAATCTTCATCCATTTTTCGTTCGATTTTCTCTGTTTTGCGCAATAGTTATGCGATAATCTGGATACTTTTTGAGGGGAAAAAATCACGAATAGACATAACAAACTCATTATATGGTAAATAAAATTTTTAGAAAATGAAGTTTCTTATTGTTTTATTGCCTAATTTTGTGGGAAATTTTAAATAGCAAAATATAGATTCTATAAACTAAATTATAATTTATTTATGAAGACAGTACATAATTTCAATGCAGGACCTTGTGTCCTTTCAAAACAGGCAATTAATGCTTCTATTGAAGCGCTTAAAGATTTTTCCGGTACGGGAATGTCGGTAATTGAAGTATCTCATCGTTCAAAAGAATGGCAAGCCGTTATGGACGAAACAGAATCATTATGGAAAGAGTTATTAAATATTCCGACAGGATATAAAACGCTTTTCTTAGGTGGAGGCGCAAGTACTCAGTTTATGATGCTTCCATTTAATTTATTGGAAAAGAAAGCAGCTTATTTGGAAACAGGCGTATGGGCTAAAAAAGCAATTAAAGAAGCCGGATTCTTTGGAGAAGTAGTTAAAGTGGCGTCTTCGGCAGATAAGAACTATACATATATTCCTGTAGGTTATAATGTTCCAAAAGACGCTGATTATTTCCATATTACAACAAATAATACCATATATGGAACCGAAATTCATACAGATATGGATAGTCCCGTATTATTGGTAGCCGATATGTCTTCCGATATTATGAGTCGTCCCGTTGATGTTGCCAAATACGGTATTATCTATGGTGGCGCTCAGAAAAATGTAGGACCTGCCGGTGTAACGTTTGTTATTATTCGTGAGGATATATTGGGCAAAGTAACCCGCAATATTCCTACGATGCTTGATTACAGAACACATATTAAAGAGAGTTCGATGTTTAATACGCCTCCCGTATTTCCCATATTGGTGATGAATGAAACGTTGAAGTGGATAAAGACAGAAGGTGGATTACAGGCTATCAATAAAAAGAATGTTGAAAAAGCAGCTTTGCTTTATAATGAAATAGACCGTAATACCATGTTTGTTGGTACCGCCGAAAAGACCTCGCGTTCAATAATGAATATTTGTTTTGTAATGTCTGACCCATATCAAAACAAAGAAGAAGCCTTTATGGAATTTGCAAAATCACGTGGTATGGTGGGTATTAAAGGACATCGTTCAGTGGGAGGTTTCAGGGCTTCGTTATACAATGCCTGTCCAAAAGAAAGCGTTTTGGCTTTGGTTGGCTGTATGCAAGAATTTGAGCAAATGAATAAGTAACAGTAAAAAAAACTATCATAATGAAGATATTAGTAGCAACCGAAAAACCGTTTGCAAAACTTGCAGTAGACGGTATTCGGGAAATAGTAGAAGATGCGGGTTTTGAATTATGTTTGCTTGAAAAGTATACAGACGTTTCAGAACTTTATCTTGCCGTAGCAGATGTAGACGCATTAATTGTCCGTTCGGATAAAGTTACAAAGGAAGTTATTGACGCGGCAAAGAATCTGAAAATAGTTGTTCGAGCAGGCGCCGGATTTGATAACCTTGATTTGGCGGCATGTACCGCAAGAAATATTGTTGCAATGAACACTCCCGGACAAAATTCAAATGCCGTTGCGGAATTGGCTATTGGCATGATGATTTATATGTTCAGAAACTGTTTCAATCCGGGAACAGGAGCAGAATTAAAAGGTAAAAAGTTGGGTATCCACGCATACGGTAATGTTGGAAGATTAGTTGCCAATATTGCCAAAGGTTTTGGAATGCTTGTTTATGCTTTTGACCCTTTTATTCCTGCTGATAAAATAAAGGCAGATGGCGTAACTCCCCTTGATTCGGTTGAGAAATTGTATTCCACCTCTCATTTTATATCTCTCCACATACCGGCAACAGAAGAAACAAAGAAATCCATTGGATATCATTTGCTTTCCAAGATGCCCAAGGGAGGTTGTTTAGTAAATACGGCACGCAAAGAGGTTATTAATGAAGACGAATTGCTAAAAGTAATGGAAGAAAGAGCCGATTTGAAGTATTGCACGGATATAGCGCCGACAAATGCGGAAGAAATGAAATCCAAATTCACAACTCGTTTTTTTGCTACCCCTAAAAAAATGGGAGCAGAAACAGCAGAAGCAAATATAAATGCAGGATTAGCTGCCGCCACTCAAATAGTGAAGTTTCTGAAAAAAGGAGACAAAACATTTCAAGTGAATTAATTAGATAATTGGAAAGAGGGACTAAAGTCCCTCTTTTATTTATAATATTTTTGAGGCGCTATGAAAAAATAAATACCCCAGGCAACATTTTCCTTTCTTTTTGCGTCTATATATAAAATAAAAGAACGGTATATAAAAAAACCAATTTGTCATATATAAAAAATATAGAGCAATGAAAAACATAGCGAAAAAAACAAATAAATTCTGGTTACATAGATGCATTATTATTGAAAGACTATTGTAACATTTTTATTATAAATAAAATAATGTAAATATTATATTGATACCTTTTTTCTTATACTTATAAAGAACATATCGCATATTTTTGTAACTTCGCAGAGAAAAATAAATACGATTATATCATGAAAAGAAATTATTACATTTTGAAACTTATAAAAACGCTGTTTGCATCTTCTGTTCGGAGATGCGGGGGGATTTTTTGCTGTTTATTTTCCTTTCCAACTATATGTGATTTATTGGTATGTAACTATTTAAACATAAAAAACAGATTAAATTCTGTATACGCTGAATGCTTGACGTATTTAAAAATGAAAATAGCGCATTTTCGTTTCTGTTCCGGCAGCAGCATAAAATCTTCTTTCTGCTCACACTCAGGAAAACATTTCTATTTTGAGGAGCGGGGCTTCCCGCGAAAATAATAAAATAATAAAGCAAAATAAAGATAAAGATTCATTCAAAATC
>JAISDH010000153.1 GCA_031264975.1 Bacteroidales bacterium | reverse complement strand
AAAAAAAGTATAAATTTCAAGTATATAGTAAATATCTCTATAAAACAGTGTATTTTTCGATTATTTGCGGCCCCACTTGGACAAAAATGGAGAGGAGAACGGAATAATTTACAAATTTTTGGAAAATTTTATAAAAAAGACTTGTACTTTAAAAAAAATCATGATAAGTTGTATCTAAGACGTAGCGATGTCGTGACGTCTCATACTCAATTTAAGATCATATTGTATGGAGGAAAGCATGAAGAAAATCGCATTTTTTGGGGTGGTTCTGGTATTGGTGGTTTTTGCCTTTACAGGATGCAAAGGACGTTCTGCTGGCGCCAATCAGGATAAAAAGCAAACAACTATCGGAATGGCAACATTTATGATGGCTCAGGAATGGTATCAGAATATTGTGACAGGCGCTCAGAGCCGGGCAAATGAATTAGGGGTAAAGCTTTTGGTAACTGATGGGAATAACGATTCTGCAATACAGGTGCAGGCAGTTGAAAACTTCATTACCCAAGGTGTTGATGCCATTATTATTTCACCAGTTGACTCTAAGGCCCTGATCACAGTTGTTCAACAGGCAAAAAACAAAGGCATTAAGGTTATCTGTGAATCAAATATGGTTGAAGGCGCTGATGCAAAGGTCGGTATGTCGGATTTTGAAAATGGCAAAGTCACCGGGGAATGGTTTGCCAAATACGCAAAAGAAAGGAATATAGCGCCAAATATTCTGATATTAGGCTATAAGTCGCTGGAAAACTGTTTTAACCGCTCTGAAGGTTTCAAAGCTGCCCTGGGCGCAAGCGGCATTAACTATACGGTTGCTGTTGAAGTTGATGGCGGTTTTCGGGAAGCATCCCTTAATGCGACGATTGATGCGTTGACAGCCCATCCTGAAATTAATACTGTTTTTGGTATTAACGATGATTCAACCCTGGGCGCTATTGCTGCAGTGAAACAGGCTAATCTTCCCCTTTCCAACTTTACGCTAATACTCTATGGCCTTGAGGGTATTGCCGGGCGCACTGCATTGTATGAAGGAAACGCAAGCGCCGGCTTGTCAATGTTTCCTGAATATGTGGGTACAACTTGTATTAATTCCGCAATGGATGCTATAAATGGTAAAGTTTTGCCTGCCGAATATGTATCGCCAACTATTGTCGTTACCCAAGAGGACTTCAACCAATACTTTATTGAAGAAAACGGCAAATTTCTTGTGAATTTTGCAGCAGTAGATGCTAAGGCAAATTAAAATGATTAGGCTAAATCCGGTTAAGATACTTGAAAAAGTAGGAAGATACGAACAGATTGCTCTGCTCTTTTCTTTGGTGATACTTTGTGTGGTGTCATCCTTTCTTTCTCCGGTATTTTTATCGGTCAATAACCTGATGAATGTGCTCAGAACAGCCTCACTTACTGCAATTTGTGCAATGGGAATGATGATTGTGGTTCTAATCGGTGAATTGGATCTAAGCGTTGGTTCATCACAGGCATTTATTGGAATTGTGAGTGTTTACGCCTTAAATTCTACTGGAAATATTCCGCTTACAATTCTAATTGTCATAATAGCCGGTGTTTGCATTGGCCTTATAAATGCCGTACTGGTTGTTCAAGCTGGGATTAATTCCCTTATCGCCACCTTGGGTACTATGGCAATTATTCGCGGAGCATCTTATGTTTCAACCGGGGGGATTTCCATTCAGGCAAAAGTAAGCGGTTTTGAAAAACTCGGAACCGGCCATTTGGGACCTTTTCCTGTTCCGCTTATCATAGCGGTAGTGTTGTTTTCGTTACTCTGGTATGTGCTGAAAAATACTGTTTTCGGTCGCAATATTTACGCAGTGGGCGATAATGCTTCCGCTGCTGAACTTTGTGGAATCTCCGTTAAAAAAATGACACTAATTGTTTATATAATCGCAGGCGTTACAACCGCAACTTCATCTATGTTATTAGCTTCGCGGCTTAATTCTGCCCAACCAAACGCAGGGTTGGGTTTTGAATTTCAGGTTATTTCCGCAGTAGTACTCGGCGGAGTAAGCATGTCTGGAGGAAAGGGAAGTGTTTCAGGTGTTATGTTGGGAGTTCTTATTTTGAGCGTTTTACAAAATATGCTTATTTTGGTCGGCGTATCCTCATTTTATCAGGAGATTGCGAGGGGTCTCGTAATACTCCTGGCAGTGTATATAGACACTCGAAACAAGAGCATGACGGATAAAAGAGCGCTTGCATATGCCGAGAAAACAACAAATGAGGGTAATTGATGCCTAAAGAACCGATTTTGCGGCTTACTGGAATTAACAAACGCTTTCCGGGAGTATATGCACTGAAAGACATCTCATTTGCAGTTTATCCTGGCGAAGTTCATGCTCTTATGGGAGAAAATGGAGCAGGCAAATCGACACTTATCAAGATTATTTCAGGCGCTCTTAATGCCGACAGCGGCGAATATTACTTGAATGAAAAAAAGACTGAGATAACAGGTCCTAAAGATGCCATAGAAAAGAAAATTAGCGTCATATATCAAGAACTCAATCTGGCAAAAGATCTTTCGGTTGCTGAAAATATTTTTCTTGGAAATTTGCCTACAAAATCATTTGGACGTATTGATTATGCCTTGCTGTACGAAAAAGCATCGAAGATACTTCTTGAGTTTGGACTGAATATTGATCCCAAAGTAACAGTAAAACATCTTGCCGTGGCACAACAGCAACTTGTCGAGATTGCTAAATCTATAGCTAAAGACCCAAAAATTATTATCATGGACGAACCTACATCGGCCTTGAGTCATAATGAGATTGAGGCGCTGTTTGGTATTATCAGGATGCTTAAAGATCGAGGGACAGCGATTGTGTATGTTTCCCATAAGTTGGATGAGGTTTTTGCGATTTCACAGAAAGTTACTGTTCTGCGAGATGGTGAATTCGTAGGGACTTGTTTTATAAATGAAATTGATGAGAAAAAATTGATTTCAATGATGGTAGGCCGTCCACTTTCAGGAACGTATACAAAAGAAAAATCTTCCATAGGTGATATTATAATGGAAGTGGAGAATTTAAGCACAGACTATGTTCACGACGTTTCCTTTTCAGTAAAAGCCGGAGAAATTGTCGGGTTTTCCGGTTTAATGGGTTCGGGACGCACCGAGTTATGCCGGGCTATTTTTGGCCTCGACCGACGAAAAAACGGCAGAATTAGTATTTGTGGAAATGAACTTGCAAAAAATTCCCCGGAAGAGGCGGTGCGTATAGGCCTTGGGCTAGTTCCTGAGAACAGAAAGGATGACGGAATTTTTCCGCAACTTTCGGTACGCGCTAATATGACTCTGGTATCGCTCCGTGTTTTTTCCAGAATGGGTAGGATAAATCCTGAAAAGGAATATACAAGCACGGAAAAAATTATAGAAAGTATCAAGATAAAAACACCTTCCCAAAAACAACGCATTATTAACCTAAGCGGCGGCAATCAACAGAAAGTTATTCTGGCCCGATGGCTTATAGAAAGCAATCGCAAAGTACTTATCGTTGATGAGCCGACCAGGGGAATTGACATAGGCGCCAAGGCAGAAATTTATGCAATTCTGAACCATTTAGCATTTAATGGCATGTCCATTATTATTATGTCTTCAGAAATGCCTGAAATTCTGAGTATAGCTGACAGGATTTATGTCATGAAAGCTGGTGCGATTAACGGGTATTTTAACGCTTATGAAGTTACTCAGGAAGATCTGCTAATAGCGGCAACATAAAATAGGAGTGGTAGAATGGCTGATTGGTATGGCAACGGTCTGACCCGTCAGGAACTCCGCCGGAGATGCGGCTCGATGACTCAGCTCTGTGATATGCGCGCCGGTCTTCTTAACGACGGAAAATCCCGTGGTATGCGGATAATTGATGTGCGTACCGGGGGCGGGCTTTCTTTTTCTATTTTGCCGGATCGCTGTCTGGATATTGCCTGGGCCGATTA
>JAISDH010000116.1 GCA_031264975.1 Bacteroidales bacterium | reverse complement strand
AAAGCCTTTCCCGAATTTATCGGGGATATGGAGTTCAAAGAAGGAATTTTACCCTCTTTGAAAAATTTTGTCGCACAAAACAATACAAGGGCAATTTGTATTGTTACAAATCAAGCCGGAATCGAAAGGGGCTTTGTTGAAGAATACGGATTTAATCGAAAGATTGAATATATCGTAGAATCAATCAGAGACTATATCCGTAACAAAGACCTTGACATTGTTTTTCGATATTGCAAGTTTAGTAACGATATGAAAAACAGAAAACCAGGGTTTGGCATGTTGCTGGATTGCCTAAGAATGATTGAACGCGACAGCACAATACCGAAGAACGAAATGCTGATGATTGGCGACATGGAAACCGACCAACGGACTGCCGAGAATTTCGGTATTGATTATGCAAACGTCGATGTATTTATCCATGCGTGGATACCGACGTAACAAAATACGTTTTATCTCTTTTTTGAATAACAAGCGGGTTCAGAAGCCTTCATTTTTCGAGGTAATTGAACCAATCGTTACAATTTAAGAAAAATTTTTACCGCCCCATTGGGCAGGAGTTAAAAATGACAACAAATATCGTATCAGCTAGAGATATTGCCATTGCGCAGTGGGCAGAAGACATCATTGCCTGCGGTGTTCACCGTTACCATTTTGGCAACGGGAAATCATTTTATTCAGCGTTTTTTGAATCGCCAAAAATATTTCGGTATGATATAATTTGTTACATTATAGATTCAACAAATTATATTGAATCAGAAGAACACGACGACAATTTCGATTATGGAATCGCCGACGTTCGGCGAACTGTTTTAAGTTTTGCCGAAGAAAGAGGATGGCGAATTTTTCGGAGCAATTGAACCAGAACCATTTAACCCCGAAAGGAATTTTGTATTATGAATAAAAAAATAAAAAAAATGATAGGATTTTTGTATCAAATCATTTTATCGCTACTAATTTCAATAGTTTTTTTGGCGATGCTTGCAGTCGCTGTTTTTGGCGATTTTCTTCCAAGACCAATCACGGAGTTTATTCTATCGTATATTGGTATTGGATATTAAAGTAAATTACAAACTTCAGTTGAAAAAAAAAGCAAGAGGTTCAGAAGCCCCAATTTTTCGGAGCAATTGAACCAGAATAAACCAGTATTTTTTTTTTTTGAAACTTTAACCCTATGAGGTAACAAATGAATACTATTACGATAAATATATTAGGCATGCCGGTAACAATCGAACCTGAACGTTACAATAATATGTATGTAGCATGTCTTACTGTAAACTCAAGGAATGACATATGGAGTCATGTAACGAAATTAATGACAAGCAGAGATTTTAATAATTGTCGAATCAAAATCTCTGCAGAAATAGACAATCTAAGTTACAAAAACTGCCGTGCTATTACTATTGTATATCAGTTATACAACGAAAAAGAATCTATTGAAGATCATGTTTTGGAAATAATATGTGACGGCTGGGATCCAAGACTAATTATCGACCCAATTCTTTTGAAAAGTTTGTCTCAAAATATGGAAAGAAATATAGTTACTGATGTTATTCAACTTCAAAAAGAAGTTGACGATTTTAATGAAAAATTCAAGGTCGGCGATTATGTTTATGTTGACAATTATGTTTGTCAACCAACTGGCAAAACAAAAATCCGAAAGAAGGCGGAAGTGTTCTTTGATTGTATAGAACAAAAAAATATAGCCGCAGTATGGCTTGAATACGTAGCAGGATACGTTGAATGTTCGCACGTAACTTCTGATCCCGTTAATTAGTAACCATTCCAAAACAAAGCAATGAAACATTTATTTTTGCCGATTAAACCGAAATATGCAGAGAAGATACTTAACGGCACGAAAACCGTTGAAGTTAGAACAAAGAAACCGAAACTAATAATGTTAAAGCCGGTTTATGTATTTTTGTATTCTGTTTCTCCGATTTGTGCTGTTACAGGACATGCAGAAATTATGCTTATTGACGAACGTTCTCCAGCGTCTCTGTGGGCTTGGTATAACGACGAAATGAAAATCGAAAGAAAAGAGTATGTTTCCTATACAAGAGAAAAACTTCTTGCAACGGGAATAGTTCTGAAAAATCCGAAACGAATAGAACCGATAACAATTACCGAATTAAAAAAATTCGGTATCAAAAATTTTCAATCGTTTACGTATGTTGACGAAAAGTTTTTATCACTCATTAAAAAGGAAAAATAAAATGACTGAAATATTTCATTCCCTAACATGTAATATCGTGTGTCCCTATTGTGGACACGAACACAAAGCCGACAAGACGCTCTGGCATGATAGTATGTGTTGCGTTAATTGCGGAAAGCCGTTTAAATTCATTACTTACCTTGACCGCAAAACACTGGAGGTCGATAAATTTGAAACAAGAAAAATGAATTGCAAAGTTGAAGCCGAGAACATTGAAACAACTTTCGATAAAAACATAAATCCGTGTCCTTTTTGCGGACATACCGTAATTAAATTCCATTGTATTGAATATTCCGATTATGAACTTTACCAACTTTCCTGTAATAACTGTTGTTTTCATATTGGAATAAAAAACAGTGAACGCAAAGTAGTCAATGAAGTTATTAAAATTTGGAACAATATTACATTAAGGAAGTAAAATGTCAAAAAAACCGGAGTCTGAAATATGGAAGTGGGTGCCAGGTTACGAATGGTTCTATCTTGTTTCCAATAAAGGTAACATTAAAATACACAGAACGAACAAAAACAAAGCACTCATGACCGACCACGACGGCTATTTAAGAGTTCACTTATACAAAAGAGGTGATAGAAAAGTGTTTTCTGTACACCGGCTTGTGGCAATGGCTTTTCTGGAAAAACCGCCAGAAGACTACACTGAAGTAAACCACAAAGATTGTAACCGCCAGAATAATCGTGTTGAAAATCTGGAATGGGTTACACGTCAGCAGAACATGATTTTAAGGTACGGGGACGGCACGGAGGAGATAAATGTTGTGGACAATGAATCATCTCAAATCGTAGCAATATGCCGCAGTTACAAGGAAGCAGAACGTTTTGCTCATGTATCACATGCTACGATTAAAAATATTATCGGAACAAATAAAGCGGTCAAAGGATACCGCTTTGAAAATGGGTTTTAACATAATGAAAATAATCAGAGTATTTCCCCGCAAAACCAGCATGACACCTGACGATAAAGACGTTCGGGTCAATTGCTTTCCTGATTTGTTCGACGAGGCAGATAAAATTCATGTTTCTGTTACTTTTACCACAGACCTTCAGCGTGCCGAAGAATTAGCGAAACAATGGGAAAGAGTGGCTCCAGTACGAATCGGCGGGCCGGCGACCGGAGAGCGAGGAGTTGAATTTGTTTCGGGAATGTACTTAAAAAAAGGTTGCGTTATCACCTCAAGAGGCTGTCCTAATCATTGTTGGTTTTGTTTAGTGCCTAAGCGAGAAGGTAATGTTGTTCGAGAATTACCGATTACAGAGGGTTGGAATATTTTAGATGACAATATTTTGCGTTGCTCCGAAAAACACGTCAGAGCCGTTTTTGAAATGTTAAACCGCCAGAAAAAACCAATCACTTTTTCTGGCGGTTTGGAAGCCGCCGCTTTGAAGGACTGGCATATTGAATTGTTGCAACAATTGAACCTTGAACAAATATTCTTTGCCTACGATACGCCAGATGACTTAGAACCGTTACGAATCGCTGGAAAAAAATTATCGGAAACAAATATAAAACAATACAAATTACGTGCCTACTGTTTAATCGGTTACAAAAACGACACCTTTGAAAAAGCGGAAACAAGGTTGAGACAGTGTCTTGACGCCGGATTTATGCCGATGGCGATGCTTTATCAAAGAGAACAGCAACCGGTCGAATGGAAACGCTTTCAGACAGAGTGGGCGAGACCCGCTATTATTAAATACATTATTAAAACTAAAACTAATGGAAATAGTACCATTTACAATAATTATTGATACACGTGAAAAACTGCCCTATACCTTCGCTGATATTAGGACTGAACGTAAAAAGGCTTTTGTTTTGACTTCCGTATCAACATTGCCAACGGGTGATTATTCAATTGCCGGTTACGAAAACAGGATATGTGTTGAACGGAAGTCGCTTGAGGACTTATATCATACCCTCATTTCAGGAAGGGACAGGTTCGCTGACGAATTGTTACGTATGCAAGAATTTGACAGGTCAATCGTGATGATTGAGGCGGGTTGGCAACAAATAGCAAACCCTGAATTGCACGACCCTACTTGGCATTATTCGGCACACCCGAACAGCGTTATCGGGACGATTATATCTTTTGCCGGAAAGTATCCCAAAACGTACTGGAAAGCGGCAGGAAGCCGGTCAGCGGCACAGAAGGAAACCTTCAAATATTTGTTATCATATTATAATCATCATATAACCCCCCATGACAATTCCGAAACACAGAGACCATTGGACGGCGGTTAAAGGCGATGTAATCGACGCTCTTGACGTTGTAACCGAATACAGACTTCTGGGGGTTGACGTTCCTGATACCAATTCTGACGGCTCAGAATGGATTCCGTGCCGATGTTACGGAGAAGAGGACAGAACACCTTCGGCAGGCATTAACGTATCAAAGGGACGCGAGCGAGGTCGCTACAAAAATTTCAAGACCGGCGAAAATCTTAGTTTCTTTGACTTTATAATCGAAAAGGCAGGAACGGCTAAGAATTTTTTCGACGCGATTAAAATTTACGCACAAAAAACCGGCGTCAAATTGCCAAAACAGAAACATTGCTCTCAAAACATTCAGGTCAAGCCGTATGTTCCGCCCCTTGCGTCCATGTGGTTCAAGGCAAAACCTCCGATTACAGAAGAATCCTTCCTTCGCAACGGGGGACAAATCGTTGCGGAAAAAAACAATACCTATATCGGACTGCCTGTTTTCGGCACGATTATCGACGATAAAAACCCTATCGGTTGGGTTGTATGGGATAGGCTCGGCAAGGATTTATCAGTTAAAGACAAGCCGGTCAAAATGAAAACGGTTGCCGGAAGCGATTCAGGAATGATGGGGCTTTACGGCTTGAAGAATATCCATAACGCTAAATACATCTGGCTGACCGAAGGCCCAACCGACCTGCTGGCTCTTGATTCATGCCTACCCTCTGACAAGCGGGAGGAGCATGTTATCGTTACTCATTCAGCGGGGGCAATGGAACGTCCGAAAGAATGGCAGTTAGAATACTTCAAACACAAAGAGGTTATCGTTCTATCCGACGCTGATACGGCAGGAATCGAGGGGGCAAAAAAGTGGGCAAACGCAATCGCAACTGTTGCGAAATCGGCTAAAATCGTTACACTGCCCTATGAGAAAACAGATTCGCATGGAAAGGACGTCCGCGACTTTCTGAATGAAGGTCACACGTTTCAAGAACTGATTGACCTTGCTGATAAAGAAAAACCGGTTGAACCGAAACCTGTTGCAGGAATTACGGAATTAGGCGAGATTGACCCCGAAACCGGCAGGTTTGTGTTATCAGAAAATCAAACCCTTCCAACGGCAAACGCTTTTATAAAAAAGTATTACAGTGTTGACGGTTTTTGTACCTTAAAATATCAAAACGGCGTTTACTTTTCGTGGCGAAATAATGCCTACCGACCCGTTGAGGAGGACTATTTAAGTCAGCAAGTGCATTACTTCTTGAGCGAGGCGATTACGCAATCGTCAATCGGAGATAAAATCGTTTCGAGACCTTTTCCGGCAAAAAGCGTTACCGTAAACCAAGCAATGGACGCGATTCAAAACGTTGCGTTTATCCCTATGGACATTACACCGCCTTACTGGCTAGGGAGTGAACCTTGCCCCGTTGACGATCCGGAGATGATGATATTTTGCAAAACGCACAATATGGATATAACGAACAAAAAAATGTTCGAGCCGACGCCGAAGTGGTTCAATTTCAACTCTCTCAATTTCGATTACGATTCTATCCTGTTTTCATCGGAGCGTTGGGATAAGTTTATGAAAGACCTTTTCGGCGACGACATGGAATCATACCAAACGCTTATGCAATTTATCGGACTTTTATTGACCCCGATTACAAAATTTCAGAAGGCACTTTACATCGTCGGCCCCAAACGTTCAGGAAAGGGAACAATCGCTAAGATAATTCATAAACTTATCGGAACGGATAACTGTTGCTTTCCAACCACAATGGGGCTGGCTGACCGGTTCGGGCTTGAAACGCTAATCGGCAAAACCGTATCGATAACAAGCGACGCACGATTCAACAAGCAAACGACACAAATAGCGATTGAACGGATATTGAACGTTACGGGTGAGGACGCCATTTCAATTGAGCGGAAGTTCAAACGCACTGTTTCCATGCGACTGCCGACAAGAATGATATTTTTGTCCAATGAATTACCTTACTTCCCCGATTCATCTGGAGCAATCACGTCGCGTTTTATCTTACTGAAATTGACCAAAAGTTTTTACGATAATCCGAACATAAATCTTGAGCGTGAGTTGTCAGAGGAGTTGCCGCAAATATTGAATCAGGCGATATTCTGGCTTGAGCAACTCATTAAAGAGGGTCGATTCAAGCAGCCAACGTCGGCACTTGACGACGTCGAAATAATGAACGACATGGGAAGTACTATCGGACAATTCGTCAAAGAATGTTGCAAAATTGACCCTAACGGTTGGACGGCAAACGATGACTTATGGAAGGCTTGGAAGAATTGGACGGAGGAGCAGGGAATGTATTTAGGGAGCAAAATTGTGTTTTTCAGGAATCTAAACTCCGCCTTTCCTGTTTTGAAACGAAAAATAATACATGACTTCCAACAGAAACCGTTTAGATGTTATGAAGGAATTACGTTAAATCCCGACTTTTGATAGACCTACTACACATACTACGGATCTACTACGGATAAAAAAATCATCCGTAGTAGGTTTTTACCCTATAAATATAAGCACTTGCAGAAACCTACTACACATACTACGGATGATTTCTATTATTAACGCATATAGAGGAATAGAAAAAAAGAAAACAAAATATTATGCCTACTATAAATAATAATAATAATAGAAATCATCCGTAGTATGTGTAGTAGGTCGAAATTTTCGAGACG
>JAISDH010000104.1 GCA_031264975.1 Bacteroidales bacterium | reverse complement strand
GAATTACTTTCTCCAACAATAAGTTGCTGTGATTTTTTATCGGACAGTTTTTCGGTAAACGGCACAGAGAATTTGCCGCTTACTGTTTTAAGCGATAAATTAAAACAGTCGTCTTTGGATATATTGAGTACAATTGCTCCGCTTGTGGCGCCAATATTTATGTTTGAACAGTCATATTTGCCCGAGATTTCAATATTCCCGTTTGTTGTACCGACAGAAACTGTGCTTTTGTAACTCGCAGGAAGATAAATCTCTATTCGGGAACGGACTATGAAAAAACCGCGCCACGACAGCCACCAGCCGCGTTTAACGCTTAATTTGTTTCCCGCATGTGCGATTCGTGCAAAGAATTTACTTTTATTACTGTTTCTGTATTCTTTTACAACAAGATTATCAACCTTGCCCTGCAAAAGGACAACATTTTCCCGGTGAAACGAAATTTCTGTTTCGCTTATGCTGTCCAGACTGATTTCCTGAACATTAACGGGACTTGTTTCCCAGCTTTTCTGGCAATGTACTGATACTGTTCCTGCCATCATGAGAATGACAATGCTGATTTTTTTATATGTATTCATTTTATTTTTCATATCAATATTGTCAGGATAAAACTGACGGCGAAGATACGAAATATCTGTACTGTCCATTTACCACTTCGCCTGCTGCATTTTTCAAAATAGAATAACCGTATTTGATTTGCCAGCCGGCAATTTCAGAATATAATCTGGTCTGACTAAAATGTTGAAAAGTAAAAGATAATCTCAAATGCCTGCAAAATTCTTTATGAGAAACTCGACCGCCAATAATTAAAGATAACAATGCCGTAATATCATGTCCGTTACATAAATTCAGCAAATCATCGGTCTTATTGATTGTAATAAATTTGTCAATGTTTTCGCCTGTTAATTCTTCTGTTTTATTCTGAGACCTTGCATTTAGCGTCTGCAATAAATCCTTATTTTTTAATGATATTTTCCCGTCTGACATTTCGGTTAAATTATCTCCATATCCTAATTCACTAAAACGTATTTTACAGTTGTTCTTTTCATTATACCAGCGAATATATGCAATATAAGAGGATTCCTGCAGAACATTTTGCCAAATATTATCGTATCTCTTTTTTAGCATGCGGTATTCTGTGAAAAAATTACATCTTACCTCATCGAAACTTAACATTGTCATTTCAATATCGTGATAATCCGTATAAAACAGATTTGTAACAGCAGGATAATTCTTGTCTATATGCAAAAAATCCGCATCCTGAATACCAATTACCTGTTTTGTTTCTTTTGCAAGCGCGTTTAAGGCAATCATTAATTGTCCTTTCCCACCGCTTACAAATTCAACACTTGCTTTTATTTCGTCAAGAAATTTGGGGTATATTTTACAGTCGTCTTCTCCTTCGACTAATACCCAAATGATTTGATTTCCCGTTTCACTGTTCAGCGCAAGACGAATTTCATCAATTTTATCAGTTGCACTTATGTTATTCTTTAAATCAAGGTCTTGTTCCATGATTAATTTCCTTTGCAAGTTTAAATAAGTCTCGTCCCAAATCCCACCTGCCATTTATGATTTGAGGAGAATGAGTTGCTACTAAAAAAGATATTTGTTTCATTCTGGCAATTTTCAGTAAATCTTTAACAAACGTTTTTTGCCAGATAACATGCAAAGAAATTTCAGGTTCATCTATTAAGATTAATGTATTAGGATTTGTCTTAAATAATAATTCGTAGAAAAGTACAACCTCCTGCTGTTCACCGGACGATAAATCTGTTAAATTAAGACTTTGTCCATTGTTTGATTGAAAAGAGAAACCCTGAGCGCCATTTATTACAATGGACTTGAATGCAAAACGCTTTTCGTTCAATATATTTACAAACAGTTCGATTTTATCCAATAAATCGTCATAGATTTCTACCTTTTTTTCAGAATCTTCAAGATATACAGTTAAAACTCTTGCATCTTTATCATCGTATTTTGTGATTATTTGACTGCTTGTGGCAATTCCAAATTGTTGCAGTTTTTTTTGTTTCCTGTTCAGGTTAATAAACCGTTTATTAAACTCATCTTCTTTCAATTCATTTTTGCAGTCAATCAATCGTTGCGGAAATGAAATGTCAAGTTTTTGGGCGACCTGATATGCTTCCAGTTGCTTTTGTTCAATTTTGCTTTTCAATTCTTTTGCAAACTCTTCAATAGTATTTATAAAAGGTGTATTTGAGTTGACAGGTCTATTTATTTCATGCGATTGTTTTTTCAACAAACGCTGTTCTTTTATCAGATAAACATTTGTATTATCCAATGCCTGTAATATCTGTGTGTGTGTTTCTCCCTGTTTTTTAATTAAATTAAAAATTCTATCTGGAACATAGTCAATATTTTCATTCAAAAATTCTCGTAATTCAGTTTGTCTCCCTGTCCTGTCATCCAGTATAACATTTGAGGATATGCGGTGAATGGACATATATTGAACGATACTTTGTATTAACTTATTTTCTGCCTCAGAATTGTAAACGTAGCTATCAATTTGTTGGTTATCATTATACAATTTAATATATATTTCCGGCATATTTGGTTGAATTTGAATTACCTGTTGCATATCATCAACAATTTGAACAGTTTGTTCGGATTTCCTCTTTTCCATCTTTTTGTTTACTGTTATATGCTTATTGTCGGTAAAGCAAACAGTAATCAATTCAAAATCAATTTTTTGAAAATAGAAAAATCTTTGAGTGAAAAGATTATAAATAATATTCAAAATGGTCGTTTTTCCATAACCATTGGGACCTGTTAAAATAGTCAAATCTTCTTCATTATTCAGGTCTATGTTGTAATCGAACAAGCCGAATAATTTCCTTATCTCTATACTTTGTATTTTCATATTACTTATTCTCAACTATTTGCAAAATAAAAAAATATAATTCATCCGTGCAAAGGTACATTTTTTCCCAACAAAATATCGATTTTTACTCATTAATTTTCCATGTACATCTGTCCATGCCGCCGACATTTACCACTTCGCCTGCTGCGGAATCCGTTCGCCGTCGCCGGCTGAATATTCTTCCAGCGAGTTTTCTTTTGACTGGATGCAGATGTAAATCATTTCTTCGCCGGACGTATTGCAGATTCCTCTGTTTCCTTCGGGCGCTACGCGAATTATGCTGCCCTCTTCAACAGGGAAACAGTCATCATCTACCTGAAAATAGCCCGCGCCTTTCAGAAT
>JAISDH010000447.1 GCA_031264975.1 Bacteroidales bacterium | reverse complement strand
CGTCGGAATACTCAACCGGGGTTAAAGGGTCCATTAAGTACATCATATTGACGCTTGCCAGCACACTGCTCTCTCCGACCTGTTTGTATTTCGACGTTTCTATTGAAGTAGTTACCCCTGCATCGAACCAACTTTTAATCTTGTAATCCGCATTTAACTGTCCGGAAATTCGTTTATAGGTATCTTGTGAACCTGTTATGATACCATCATGGTCGAGATAATTTAGGGAAATATATAAAGACCCTTTATCGGATCCGCCCTGAAATCCCACAGTATAACGCTGTTTATATCCTGTTGAAAAAAACTCATCCTGCCAATCCGTATCAGCAAGCTTATTATTTACATAACTGCTGGGGTCGTTATAATAAAACATGTCTAATTCCTGGGCGAAGTTTGGATTTGCTTCCAATGCATAAGTAATGAAATCATGGGCATTAAGTAATTTTATTTTTCTTGCTAAAGATGAGAACGAATTTTGTGTATTGAAAAATATTTTACCCTGCCCCTTCTTGCCGGTTTTTGTAGTTACCAGCACAACGCCATTGCCGGCTTCTGCACCATAAATAGCGGCGGATGCGCCATCTTTTAAAATTTCAATACTTTCGATATTACCGGCATCCAGATAATCAATACCTGGTACTTTTAATCCGTCAACAATATAAAGAGGTTCTGATATACCATTGGATGAAAACCCCCGAATACGTATTGTTGAAGCAGATCCCGGAGCCCCGGAAGTATTTATAACCTGAACGCCTGACACTTTTCCCTGCATTGCAGAGGCAGCGCTTGCGGTTGACAGATTCGCCAGGTCTTCAGCTTTAACACTTGATATGGCTCCTGTTACATCACTTTTTTTCTGTACCCCATAGCCTATGACAACTACTTCATCCAACCCCAGGCTTTCCTCTTCCATGGTCACATTAATTTGCGTTTGTCCTTCTAAAGGGATGTCAATGGGTTTCATTCCCATATATGAGAATGACAGAACCTTACTACCAACAGGAACATCTAGTTTATAGTTTCCTTCATAATCGGTTACCGTTCCAACTGTTGTACCTTTCACAGCTACGGAAACTCCTATAAGAGATTCGCCATAAGAATCGATTACATTACCGGTAATTGTTTTCGATCCCTGAGAAAAAGCATTCGTTGAAACGTGGAACAACAATACGACTGTAAGCAGAAGCCTTACAATACTTCTTAAGATGGGCAGAAGAGCCTTTACTGATTCTTTCATTTCTTCACGTGTTTTTTATTAATGGATATTAAAAGTTTCAGTAAAGGTACAAGGCCTTAAATTTCAAATCGCCTTGATTGTTATGCCATGTTAAGTAGACGTCTTGATTTTAATGATGTAGTAGCGTCTTGATTTTGCAGGACGTTTATTATCAAACAGATAAGCAGATACGGATAGGATGTTAATCTTTTGATTAACACAAAAAAATTATATTTCATACTATTCTCTCAATCCCTATTCCAGAATAAATTTTTAGAAATTTTGTTCAGGCCCTTTTGGTTAAGGTTTATTGCTATTAAGTTCTTTATACTGGGAAGGTGTCATACCTGTATACTTTTTAAAGAAATTATTAAATGCCGCTTTTGAGTTAAAACCACTTTCATAAGCAATGGAAACTATTGACCAATGACTGTATTTGGGTGATATTATAAGTTTTTTTACATACTCTGTGCGGTATTCATTAATAAAAGTATAGAAATTCTTTTGCAAATTATCATTCAATATTTGAGTAATATAATGCTTTGGTATGCCGGTCAATTCTGATAATTTTGTTACTGATAATTCATTGTCTTTCCATGGTTCAAATGTATTCATACAATTAATCAGTTTCTTTAAATTCTCTTCTACCTTGGTTATTTCTTTCAATCCGGATTTTTGATATGTGTTAGAGTCTGCTTCTTTAATAACGAATTTACTTAAAACAACTGATTTTTTATCTGATATTAATTGTTGTTGCAAAAAACCAAAATAACTAAGTAAATAGATGAAGATTAATTGTGCTCCATTTATAAACACAAGAAGTTCTTCATAATCTAATTTTTCAAAATAAGTTTTTATTATCAGCATAAGCAAATTGTAGGTTATAAAATAACCAATAATAACAATCAATAACCATGACAAATTAATTTTATGTGAATCAAATGAATAAGATTGGTTGATTTGTTTTTTATATCGAATGACATAATAAATTGCAACAAATGAATAACTCCAAAGGGTTATATAAAATAGATATTCTAATGTTGTCAATGGCCAAATTGCATAGTTGTATTCCATATTATACGAAAAAGAACCGGCCGGCCCAATGATATAATATAAAAATATGATACATAGAACAATATAGAAAGGAATAAAGTAGAGAAGGTCTCGTTTGTTAAATTTCTGTTGTTCTGTAGTTATATATTTGGAATACAAGACAAGAAATTCAGGAAAAACAATAATTAAGCCGAGTGAAATTGGCCACACATAGCCTTCTATGTTGTATATTTTTTTAATAAATAAATAAATAAATAAAAAAGACGACACTAATAGCCAAAATTCTAAAATCTTATCGGCTATATTTAATGGCCTCTTGGAAAAGACCAGTAGAGCTGAAAAGAGGCATTGAGCCATGCCAATATATACAATTGCCATTAACATAATATGTCTTCCAGTTCTTTATTCAGGTATGTACGCTGAACCTCGATGTTTTTCACCGGACGATTCATTTCTATGTTATAAATAGTGCGGTAATAAATCAGATGAGCGCAGTGGCGGGATTTGATATTCTTGAAAAAGTAAATTTCTTCGATAGCATCTTTAAATTCATAGAACGTGATAAATTTTTCCGGACGGTCGAACGTATTACCAAGAATATGAGAGGCTTCCAGTGATTTTTTGAGCATATCCGCTTCCATCGCTTCGACGACTTGTAAGCGGGCTTCGATTTCTTTTTCCAATTTATAAACAAAAGCCTTCATATTTTTCATTCTACCACTGCCGTGGTTTTTGACACTGCATAAGCGGTAAAATACCCTACACCACCGCCCGAAATATTTGTAACAATATTTGATGCGGGGCCGCCAAAAGGCGACTCCCCATTCATCCCATTTCTACATTGTTGGATAAAATAGTAATAACCTTTTTCTATGCGGCTGAAATGAAGGATTACTACATCGCCCGATTTTAACCGCATGCGGTCGTCATCGTCATCCATTGTTCCAAATTTTCCCAATGCCCAACTGTTCATATATTGTCCGTTGAACATCTCATCATTCAGTATGCTATATTTGCTGATTTTGTCCATGAGCAAGCCGTTTATTTCATATATTCCCAAGTAATAATCTTCGGTGAGAGGGTCTTGCGCATAGACAGATAATTCATACGATTGCTTTCCCATTGCACTCACACTTTTGATGCGGATTGAATCGACCGTCATAATTGTAGGCATTGTTGAGGTTACCGAATAAGATTCTTGCACCCCATCGTTATTAATGTCCGCTTTCACTATAAGCTTGTAAGTAGTTCCCGGAACGCCTGCCACTTCATTTTGAGTTTGGTAACGTCCAGGGTTGACGGGGTCTTCTACAAGCATAAACACGTCGCCATTGGAGGTGCTTACCTCTACCGTAGCCCCTGACAATGCACGATTGGGCTGATTGTCGAAATAGGGGGATGATACGGAAACAGTTACCGATTGCTGCTTTAACTCATCGGTAAAACTGCCGAAAATGGAGATAACAGGCAGCGAATCATCGGTTTCAATGTCGATAGGCGCAGTGCAGGAATTAAAAATGAAGAATGAAAAATTGAGAATTATCAATAATAAGCTCTTTACTATTTTGCTATTATTTTTTGACATGATTCTAAAATTTGAAATTATATGTAATGGACGGTATTATTCCGAAAAGATACGTCATTTCGGCGGTAGGCGTAGGCGTATCGGCCTGATTGTAGTTGATTATCCACGCATTTTTTCGTGCATACGCATTGTATATTGAAAAATTCCATTCGCCCTTCCAACGTTTTTTCGAATCGGGATTGGGAATATAATTCACCGAAAGGTCAAGGCGGTGGTAGTTGGGTTTGCGGTATTCGTTACGTCCCGAATAAATCGGGAAATATTCGCCGTTGATTTCAAAACGCCCCGTCGGATAGGTTGTTGGCGTTCCGGTGGAAAATACCCATAAGGCCGATGCGTTCCATTTTTTCGAAAATTTGTAATTAAGGGAAATATTGACCACATGCGGTTTATCGTAAGGCGCCAGATAGGTTTTCCCATCATTGATTTCGGAAATGGTTCGTTCCGAACGCGAAAGCGTATAATTGACAAATCCCGTCAATTTTCCCGATTTTTTTTTTACGGTAAACTCCACGCCGTAAGCTCGCCCTTTCCCTGTGCGTACTTCGCCTTCGAGATACGGATTTAAAAGCAACTTGGCATGGTCGGCAAAATCAATAACATTATGCATGGATTTGTAATATACTTCGACCGATGTTTCAAACATATTGTCACTAAAATTGCGGAAATATCCTAACGAAAACATATCTACGGTTTGAGGTTTAATATTCGGGCTTGCCGAAAACCACACGTTGAACGGCGAACCCGATGCCGAATTTTCGGCTAATTGCAGGTATTGTGCATTGCGGGCATAATTAGCTTTGACAGATGATTGATTATCAAACAGATAGACCAGTCCTGCACGCGGCTCCCATTCAGTATATGTATAATAAATATGTCCGGTAGTATAATCAACCGAATCAATTACCTGATGTTGGTTATTGTATCTAAACATAGTTGTTTCTCCCACGTTTTGGAAAAACGAAAGGCGTATACCGTAACGGGCACTTAACTTATCGGTCAATTGCTGTTCGTTTGATATATAAAAGTCATTTTCCAAGGCTAATGTACTTTGCACCTTATAATCGGTGTAGTTAGACATTGTTACATCTCCCGGATTGATGCGATGCACAATGGTAGATAGTCCGTAATTCAGATTCCACCATCGGTTGATATGTTGGTTAAAGTCAAATTTGAAAGCCACATCAAAAATCCGTCCCGTCCAATCGGTACTCATCCCATCCGATTCCATGCCCGTACCATAATCATAATTGCTGACATTGATACTAAACTTTGAATAAAGATTTTCGGAAAATATATGCCTCCACGTCAGCGAACCGGCTAAATTTCCATAATCGAATTTCAAAACCTTGTCGGCACCAAAAACATCTTTCCCGTAATAGGCATTCAGTTCAAGATTGTCACCAGAAGTAAAACGATGGAAAAGTTTGGCGTTCATATCGTAAAAATAAATGGATGCACTACTCATAGCCTCATCACCTGAAAGTTTTAAAAACAGGTCTGCATAACTGCGCCGTGCGCCTATCATCCACGAAGTACGTCCGCCCATTGGGCCTTCCAACATCAGGCGCGAAGAAATCAATCCGAGACCGCCTGTCCCTTGAAAACGTGAAGGCATCTCTGATTTAGTTTTTATGCTCAACAGCGAAGATAAGCGCCCACCGTATTTAGCGGGAATATCACCTTTGTAAAGTTCCAATCCGCTTATTACGTCGTTGTTAAAAACCGAAAAGAACCCCAGCAGATGGGAAGCATTGTAAACGGTAGTGTTGTCCAAAAGAATCAGGTTTTGGTCGGGCGACCCGCCGCGCACGCTGAAACCCGAACTACCTTCGCTGGTGGCTTGTACTCCGGGCAACAATTGAACAACTTTGAGTACGTCGACTTCACCCGCAAGTGCGGGTAAAAGTTGTATTTCCTTTATATTCATCTTTTCGACGCCCATATTGGTACTCGTCACATTCTCGTCTTTTTTGCGCGATGATACAACAACCTCCGTTAACTCCTGTGCATTTGAATTAAGTTTTATATCAATAGTTTGTGATGTATTCGCATTTACATTGATTTCTTGCGTTTCATAACCCATGTAAGCAAAAGAAATTATATAACTGCCTTTTTCTAACGATAATGTATAATTCCCTTGAACATCGGAAGTGGCTCCTGTTGTTGTATCCTTAATTAAAACTGAAGCGCCTGGAAGTGTTTCACCTGTTTGGCTGTCGGTAATTTTTCCGCGTATGGTTACTTTAGAAGGAATATTTTGGGCATAAGTTATTTGAATGAGAGAAAAAATGGACAAAAAAAGAATTAATTTTTTAATGATGTTCATATTGCTAAATTTGCAGCAAATTTCGATCAAAAAAATTGCAATTGGCATGTTTCTTCAAAACAATAATTTGTCCATTATTTCACTATTCATGAAATTGTTTGTATTTTTACGGAAAAATATCGGTAAAGCATGAAGAAAGAATTTACCCTGAAAGACTTTATTGCAAAAAACGAAGAATCACTACACTACGAAAATAAGTTTGCTATTCTTGATTTGTCCAATGCTTCAAAAAGTAAAAGGCAATATCATCAATTAGACCAACCTCTTGTAAACCTTTGTACGCTTATAGTAATAAACGGCGAGGTAAATATAACCGTAGATACTATCCCATACTGCCTGAAAGAAAATATGATGTTGATATTTGAAGGACGGCAACGCATCATCAACAGTTTTTATGCTTCGGAAGACTGTGAAGGACATTGTTTGGTTTTTGAGGATGATTATCTTGAAATGCTGGTACATGAAGAAAAACCGCCGAGAGAGTTTATGACAAATATATGGTTGGCGCCCGTTATCAAATTTGATAAAGATGATTTTGCTGTTCTTCAGAACGTAGTGGAACGGATATATTTCAACCTTCGTCGCCCCGATCATGCTTTTTTATCTGGCATGCTTAAAAACGAATTGAGAAGTTTCCACTACGAAATATGGAATGCTCTTTTCCGCAACAACACTATAAAATCTAATGCAATAACTCCATACGAGAAAACGGCTACGCGATTCATCCAATTACTACAAAATAATTTTCGGAAAGAACATGAAGTGGCTTATTATGCTTCCGAACTTTGCGTATCGTCGGTTTTTCTGACCAGAGCCATGAAAAAAGTAACCCGGAAAACGGCAGGTCGATGGATTGATGAGGTGCTTGTAGCAGAATCCAAGATATTGCTACGCAAACCAGGCAGTTCCATTAAAGAAATAGCAGACGAACTGAAATTCTCCGACCAAGCATCGTTCAGTAAGTTTTTCAAGAAGAATACGGGTGAAGCGCCAATAGAATATAAAAAGAAGATGAGGTGAGTTAGCCTTTCCTACGATATTCAACCATTAGAACATTCGAGTTATACTTGGAACTTCTTATCAATTCCCATTTTGAGGCTTTGGGTTGTTCGGGGAACAAAGGGAATAACAGGCATATAGGTTATTTGCATCTCATCAATCAAGTTGGCTGTTAACAGCATTGAAATCAATTCGCCTCCACCGACCAACCAAATGTCTTTGCCTTTCTGATTGCGTAATTCATAAATTGTTTCAATGATATTCTCTGCAATAAAACTTACATTTTCATGTGCGTTCCATTCATGTTGTGATACAACATAAGTATGCTGATTGGGGTAAGACCAAATGACGTCCATATTCAGCAACTCACGATAGGACTGCTGAAGAAATAATCCCCCTCCGGATTACCGGCACCAAGATGCCTTCATTTATTCCATACTGCCAAACGGAAGCCAAATACTACCAATCTTATAGGACTAATGCTACATTCTCTATTCATCCGGTTTATTTTGCTTTCCTTTGCGCCGTTCAATTTAATAGAGGAAAATATGGAAATAAGAATGATTGAAGGAGAGACTTTTGAGAAACTAAAAATGTGTATTACCGACCTGCTGGCACAGGTTGGTACATTATATACTGAACCCGTTAACGGCTGGTTGGATAACCAGGCGGTTTGCCGGATTCTTAGTATCAGTAAACGTTCACTCCAGACATTCCGGGATAAGGGATTAATTCCTTATTCCCAAATCGGACATAAATGTTTTTACAGGCAGGAAGATGTAAGAGAATTTATCGAAAAGAACAGGATTGAGGTAATAAAAAAGCATGAACAATGAACATAGATGAAGTTTTGGATTCCCGTTCACCGGAAATGAATGAATTATTTTCGGCTATACGGATTGGCAGCAACAGGATTTTCAATTACAAGAAATTACGAAAACCGACATTGCTCGGAGAAACCTTTCTTACCAACAAAGAAGTTTGTAAGACATTGGGATTGGGAGTAAGGACTTTGCAGGATTACCGTGAACGGGGACTTCTCGCATACTACAAGATTGAAGGTAAAATCTTGTATAAACTATCGGATGTTTTGCAAATGCTTGAAAATAATTATTTTGATGCGTGGAAAAGGAAACCATTGTAAACAAAAAACCGGAAAGAGATTTTATTCTTTCCGGTTTTTTTGTCGGATTCAGTTCAATCGAAATTTCGTACCTGTATCGTGAAATAGGACATCAAGGCATTTCATCTTTGTAAATTCTTCCATAAACCACATTCTTAGCGTCCCTGCCTCGGGAGTTTCCAACCTGAAAGCCATCGTAATAATAACAGTCAGATTTACGTCCGTTATATCATAACTGATCCGCCTGCCTCCGGCTATAATGTGATATTTGCATGTATCCTCCACCCGAAGCATATTCTTCTCAAATATATCTCCCAGACACTGGTCAACATCCTTCATATAGCATCCGAAGAGTCCGCAAAGCTCATGCCTGTCCATCCAAATAGTTCCGTTTACTGGTTTGAAAACAACGTCCATTTTATTGTTGCTATTGATACAAATTGACAACAAACCTTTATTTTTCATCTTTTTCATATCGCCTCCTTCTGTTTTAGTTGGACAATTTCGGTATTACTTTTCTCAAATTCAAGTAAATCATTCCTTTTATTTTCTACACTGGGAAACTGGTACTTATCCCCGATGCGGGTTTCCAGCAATTTCATATCTTCATCCATTTTCATATTGGTTACTTCCGCATAAATCTGGGTGGTTTTTATACTCCGATGCCCCATCGTCCGGCTCAACGTTTCAATCGGAACACCGTTCGACAGGCAAATCGTGCTAGCCCAACTGTGTCGGGCTGTGTGGAACGTGAGAGGACTTTTCAGTTTGTAAAACTTCTGAAGTGTCATTAGATGACTGTTCACGGTTCTATAACAGAAAAAATCAAAGACCTTATCCGTATTCTTCTTTCCCTTAAAATTTTCTATGATAGACAATGGGATGTCCAACAAAGGAATACAGCACTCGGCCGTTGTCTTTGTCCTGTCCTTGAATATCCATTTATGCCCGCCCTTATCCGTTTTAATATCAGTCCATTTCAGATTGTAAACATCAATATAGGCTAATCCCGTAAAAGTTGCAAAGATGAACAGGTTCCGAACCTTGTTTACGTTTTTCACAAGATGGGGCGTAGACAGTATCGTATGTAAATCTTCCCTTGAAATCCAACGGCGGGACGGCTTTCTTCCATCGGCATAAAAATGCCTGACAGGATTGCGGTAGATTATCTCTTTATTGACCGCACGTTCGATTGTATGCTTCAAAAAACGGACATAATTCTGAATGCTGTAGGTTGCGAAATTACGAACGGTAAGCAGGTAAAAATGATAATCTTCCATAAACTGTTTATTAATCCGGGAAAACTCAACATCTTCAAGGCCATATTTGTACTGTAGAAAATCACGGATTACATTGTAGGCATTTCCATACCTGTAATAAGTCTTTTGGGCATGGGTAATCCCGATGCTGTTTTTTATCTCTTCCTTCATTAGGGCAAATTCTTTGAGAAGTGTTACTTCGTTTGTCCCTACACCCTGAATGGCATTTTTGATTCCGTCCGCCGTAACATAGCCGTTGCGCTCAACGTCTTTTTGGTAATGCTGTTCCGCTTCCCATTTGAGTTCATCCAGACAGTTGTTGATACGTTTGGAATCGTTCCCTTTTCCGGTGCAACAACCTTCTTTTGCATTCCAAAATTTAGGTTCAATCTCTTCTTTAGTGCTGTATTGCACGACTTTCCCGTCAAGGGTAATCCGTCCCATGATGGGGCATTTCCCGTTTTTCTTTACTTTCTGTTTGTTGATGTAAAACAGTATATTGAATGTGCTACGCATGATTTATGTTGTTTTTAGTTGATTAGAATATACTTACCATTAATTTTCTCCGACAGTACCATAATATCCTTCAGGATTTTGTCCGTAGATACTTCGGCATAAATTTGTGTCGTCGTAATATCCCGATGTCCGAGCATTTTACTTACCGTTTCAATGGGTACGCCCTCTGAGAGCGTGATAAGGGAGGCGAAAGTATGGCGGCTCATGTGATAGCAGAGGTTTTTATCCAATTTGCATTGCTTGTCAATCTTTTTCAGATGGTTAAGAGTCGTTGGATATATTGGCACAGGAAACACTTTACCATTTGCATTATCATTCCGGTATTTCTCAATCAGTGCAAGAGAAATCTCCATCAATCGGATATTAGATGCGCTGCCTGTCTTTTGTCGATGGGTCATAATCCAATAACTACCGTCTTCCTGCCTGACTATGTTTTCGTATGTCAAATTCTTTACATCTATATAGGCCAATCCCGTAAAGCTGGAGAAAACAAACATATCACGGACAATCCAGGTTGTCTCATTCTCAAATTCCGCCGACATAATCTTAGTTAAATCTTCCCTGCTGATATAGCGGTGTTTGCTTTCGGGATATTCCAAATCGTAGGAAAAGAAAGGGTCTTTGCCGATGATGCCCTCATCAATGGCTTCGGAAATAACTTCCCTTAGTCGATTAACAGCATTGGTTGTTGTTCCTACTGCTAATTTTCGAGTAACACGTAAGTAATGGACATATTCTTCTATGAACGAATGGTTTAAAGCCCTAAATGAAATATCATCCAACTTATATCTTGTTTTTAGAAAATCGGTTAATTGAGAATGATGATATTTTATACCGGTTAATGAGCCGGAAGCCCTATCTTTCCCGACTCTTGCGGCAAGCTTTTCTATCATCTTCTCCAAATAGGCACAAAGAGAATCTTGCGCTTTTGCCATTCCCTGAACTATGACTTTCAAATCCGAAGCCGTAAATTCCCGTCCAAGACGTACCATTTCGTTGTAGCGGGAGTAAATTAAGAGGTTGATTTTTTCAATCTGCCTGTTCGCATCGTTGGCCACAACGCTTTTCCCTTTCAGCCTTCCAGCTTTGGCATCCCATAGTTTGGCATCGACATCAATCTTCAAACTGAATTGAACCATCGTTTTGCCGACTTGTATCCGTCCCATGACAGGACAAAGACCACTTTTCTTACTCTGATTTTTCTTCAGGTAAAACAGTACCTTTAACTCGTTTGTCATAACACTCATTTTTTAGTTTTAAAATTACTATCAAATGAGTTACCGGAGTTATGAAAAATAAGCGGTAGGCTATCAATGTGCCAAGCGTTGAGATTATTTTGACACGTTTTGCCTGAGTTTGCGTATGCAATTAAATATCAATCCGATAGACAGCATTTCACTGTTCGTTGCTTCGCTAAAAACAGGTAATGACTTGGTAACGGAAAGACCATGAAAACTACTGAATTTTGCGTTTTTCAATCTAAGACAGCTTCGGACAACCTCTACACACAAAGCTAAAAATCAACGGATTCATCCTTTTTCGCATTTAATCACTCTTTTGCAAAATATTTTATGCAAAGGTACAGCCTTCCAGATAACACGAAAAGACGGGATTTACCGAAGGCTTACGAATCAGTTTCCTTCATCAATTATTTTCCGCTTTCTTGGAATCCGGAACGGATGCCCTCTTGGTAGCCCGATGTGCAACGTCGGGTTGGAGAGTGAATAATCGTGGCATAGCGGCGAA
>JAISDH010000445.1 GCA_031264975.1 Bacteroidales bacterium | reverse complement strand
TGCCTGCTGCTTGTTGCTTGCTGCTTGTTGCCTGCTGCCCTCTTCCCTTCGCAATAACAGTTCAAGTTACATCGTTGGTAATTGATTTGAGAAATACTATTAGGAAATAGTGTATCTTTGCAGTTGGTGAACGGCAATAGTATTGTCAGGTATGCCGACGAACAAAATAATGTTAGAGATAAAGATTAATCACAAAAAAATAAGATGATGAATTTACAATTTGACGGAGACGGATTCTTGCTGAATCCTGAAATATGGAATGATGATGTTGCGGTAGCGATAGCCAAGGAAGACGGCATAACGATGACAGAACAGCATTGGGCAATAGTACGGGTTATTCGCCGTAATTTTGAAGAAAAAGGAAATGCTCCTATGATACGTACCGTTTGCAGGGAAACAGGATTCAAATTGAAAGATATATATGAACTCTTTCCTTTAGGACCTGCAAGGGGGGCTTGTCGTGTAGCGGGGCTTCCAAAACCGGACGGTTGTGTTTAATATACGCTATAGTTAATATAAAACATGTAATTATGTGGTGGTATCAATATTTAAGTTTAGCAGCTTTGTTTGTTTGTATTAGCGCTTGTATATGGCATTTTTTTCGGTTGATTCGTTTAGGAAAACCAAAAGAATTGTCGGAAAAAAGCGGTAGTATTATGCGTGCGGAGGTCTATTCGTACACAACGGCGATGCTTCCGGCGCAAAAAGAATCGGCTTATTTACATATTCCTACGTATGTATCCGGAATATTATTTCACATCGGAACGTTTATTTGTTTGTTTCTCTTTTTTGTTTTTTTCTTTGTCGACCCTCTCGTATTTCGAGATTGGTTGATATTAGCAATGGCTCTACTTTTGATTTCTTTGTTTTTGATAATTAGTATTGTTTGCGGGTTATTTCTTTTTTTCAAACGAATTGTTCTCAAAAAGATAAGAACATTGTCAACATTAGACGACTATTTATCAAATCTATTGACAACGTCGTTTCAATTAGTTACAGCATTTTATTTGATTTTTCCGGAGGAGGCTGTCATTTATTATTACATTTTAGCTTCTATCTTATTATTATATTTACCGGTTGGAAAGTTGCGTCATGTCGTTTATTTTTTTGCAGCTCGTTATCAACTTGGTTTTTTCTACGGCTGGCGTAATTCATGGCCGCCTAAAAAACAAAAATAAACGTATGGAAAAATTAACGAAATCACAAATAGACAAAGCCATTGCCCTTTTGAAAATGCCGGTTGACAGTAAATTGGTAACGCATTTGAATGCTTGTGTACATTGTGGCTTATGCGCAAAAAGTTGTATGTATTACAAAGTAACAAAGGAAAACAAGTTTATTCCGGCGCGAAAAGTTGATTTGGTAGCGTCTCTTTATCGTCGCTATTGTACATTGACAGGTAAGGTTGTTCCGTTTTTAGTCAATGCAAGGGAATTGGATGAAGAAATGGCAAATGAAATGATAGATATGTTATTCGGAGGATGCACCATGTGTGGGCGTTGTGTAAAGCATTGTTCTATCGGCGTTGACATTGCCTATGTAGTACACGTGGGACGCAGAATGCTGGCAGCGATGGGATTGGTTCCCGAATCTTTGCAATCAACCGTTGACATGGCGCTGAAAACAGGAAATAACATGGGGATTCCTACGGAGGATTTTGTTGACACAATCCAATGGATGGAAGAAGAACTGATGGACGAATATGGCAAAGAAGCCTGTATTCCGTTGAATGAACAGGGAAGAAAAATCCTCTATACCCTTAATCCGCGCGAGCCTAAATTTTTTCCTTTGTCTATTTTGGCAATGGCTAAAATCTTTTTTGCCGCCAAAGAAAGTTGGACTATTTCTACAAATATGTACGACGTTACCAACTACGGACTTTTTAACGGGGATAATGAACAGGCAAAACAAATTGCAAAACGTCTGCATGATGAAGTGATACAAATGCAAAGTCGGTTGCTTGTTTTGGGAGAATGCGGACATGGTTCTCGTGCCAATCGTTGGGAAGCGCCCAATTATTTAAGTCGTCCTTATGAATTTGGAGTGGTTACGGTTGTAGAACTGATTAATGAATATATTCGAGGGGGGAGAATTACATTGGACAAATCGCTAAATCAGGAGTTGGTTACGATTCATGACCCTTGTAATTTGGTACGAAATGGCGGACTTTTGTCTGAAATCCGGTTTGCTGTAAAACATGCGGTAAGCGATTTTGTAGAAATGACTCCCTGTGGAATAGATAATTTCTGTTGTGGCGGCGGCGGTGGACAATTATCGATGAGCGAATATAACGAACGCAGGTTGCAAAGTGGAAAAATTAAAGCAGACCAAATTCTGGCAACCGGCGCCAAAGTTGTAATCACTCCCTGTCATAATTGTGTAGACCAAATCACACAATTGAATCACACGTATAAATTAGGAATAAAAATCAAAACCATTGCCGAGATTGTAGCAGATGCACTCGTGATAAACAATACCAAAAATAATGAAAAGAAGAATAATGAATCAGACAATAAACAGTATTTTCAAATATAACAATCATATAGTAACCTTTAAACATTCAGAAAAATGATATACCTTGATAATTCGGCAACAACATTCCCCAAACCGGACATAATGTATGATTTTATGTCGGATTTTTATCGAAAACACGGCGTTAATCCCGGTCGTTCGGGATTTGACGCGGCAATTGAGACGGAAGAAATTGTATTTAATACTCGGAGAATTCTTACCGATTTGTTCAACGGAGGAAGAGACTCGAATCGTTTAACATTCAGTTATAATGCGACAGACTCATTAAACATTATTTTGCAGGGGCTGTCAGAAAAAGGCGACCATGTCCTTGCCACCACGTTAGAGCATAATTCGGTACTGCGTCCGCTGTATTGCATGCAACAACAGGGAATTATTGATGTTACTTATATTCCCTTTGACAATGCAGGTTACATTGACCCCGATGATATACGAAAAGCCATTCAACCGAACACAAAATTTCTTATTTGTACGCATAGTTCCAATGTAATAGGAACAGTGCAACCTCTTTCGGAGATAGGCAAAATATGTAAAGAAGCCGGTATTATTTTTGTCGTTGACGGAAGCCAGGGCGCCGGAGCGGTTCAAGTAGATATGCAGGCGTCCAATATTGACGTATATATTTTTACCGGACATAAATGTTTAATGGGACCAACAGGAATTGGAGGTTCTTATGTTCGGGAGGGTATTGTTATTCGTCAAACGCGCTACGGAGGCACAGGGGTACGGTCTGCCTATCCGGCGCATTTGGAAACATATCCCTACCGTTTGGAAGCCGGAACAATAAATTTAGTCGGTATTGCCGGACTTAATGCCGGAGTAAAATGGGTACTCGAAAAAGGTATTGACAATTTGCATCATCAGGAAATACTTCTGTGGAATAAACTCCGCTTAGCTTTACAGGAGATAGACAGGGTTATTTTATACTGTGCGACAGGAATAGAGAATCAGAATCCGGTATTAAGTTTCAACATACAAGGATTTGAAGCCGCAGACGTAGGCGCCATGTTGGACGTAGATTACAATATCGCCTGCCGTACCGGTTTACAATGCGCTCCAAAAGTCCATCAACAGTTAAACACCGCCGACATTCACGGAACAGTACGCCTAAGTCTGGGACCTTTTAACACAGAAGCCGACATCGACACGACAATCGACGCAATAAAAGATATCGCCTCAATAACAAGAAAAGGAAGATGGGGTAAGGTGTAGGGAACAAGGGAAGACGGCAGCAGGCAACACGCCGCGAGCAGCACGCAGATGACGCAGATTAAAAGGATTTTCGCAGATAATAGAAATCTGTATTATCCGGACGCCTATTCAGCGAAAGGAAATAAACATTAACCACCAATCATTATCTTCGTGGCTTACCTGCTTGTTGCTTGCTGCCTTTCTCCCTTCGCCCTTTCACCCTTTTCCCCCTTGTCTCCCTCCTTTTGGCTTGCCTGCTTGTTGCTTGCTGCCTGTTGCCTGCTGCCGTCTCCCCCTTTCGTCCCTTTCTTCCGTTATGGATGTAAGACCATTTTTAGTATTTCGTGTGATTTTATTTGGGACAAATTGGTTACATGAAAGGTATAGTAGTTCATAATCATTTCTAATAATGAATTACGCCACATATAGGGGATAATTTTTTCTTGTTTATCTGGAAATAAATCTTGCTCTAACAGGTGATGAAAATGTAGTCCAAGGTTTTGTTCTTCTTTTTTTTCAACCAAACCGTACACAAAACAGGACTTTTCAATACTGAAAACCGTTTTAGCTGATGTAAAGTTATTTTCCGGACAACAGCCTAATTCCCGTACCAAAGCGGTTAAAAATCGTAAATGAAAATCAGGGATGAATTGCCGTGTAAAAAATTCAGATAAGGAAGAAAACAAAAAGTTGAATATTGTTTTATCTTCTCCTGCTTCCGAAAATAATTTATACAGTATTTCATTCAAAAACATACATATACTTGACTTGGCAATATCAAATCCGCCTACATTCAAATTTGCCAAAACTTTTATGTCTTTGATATAGTCAAGATTTCCTTTATTCTTCTTTTCCGACACAATATCTATCAACGACATTGGCATAAGTAAATTTGTGTGTGTTTTCGACTTTGAAGACCGAAAATAAAGATAGGAATTCATCCCATACAATTCCGTATATATTTTGACAATCATTTTATTGTCAGTATGCGTAAACTTGTGTAAAACAATTCCCCTCGTTTGATATACCATACTTATAAATCTATATTCCATACCCAAACCGACGCAAACGAAGCTCGTCATTACGCCAATTTTTCTGAACTTTTACTCTTAGCTCTAAAAAAACTTTCTGTGCAAGAAATTCTTCTATTGATAATCTGGATTTGGTTCCCAATTCTTTTATGGATTCTCCTTTGTGTCCAAGGATAATGGCTTTTTGGCTTTCTCTTTCAACAAAAATATTAGCGCTTATCCGAGTAATATTTTTTTCTTCCTTATAGTCTGTTATTTCTATTTCAACACTATAAGGAACCTCTTTCCTAAATTGTAATAATATTTTTTCCCTGATAATTTCAGAAACGAAAAAGCGTGTTGGGCGGTCTGTCAGTTCATCTTTGGGAAAATAGGGAGGAGACAAGGGGAGTAAATTTACAATGTCCTCAATAATGTTATTTACATTCGTAGCATGTAAAGCCGAAATACAACACGTTTTCAATGGATGCAATATTGTTTCCCAATGATGTTTGGATTCCATGATTGCTTCTTTGCTTGCCAAGTCTATTTTATTGATTATTAAAATAACCGGAACTTTTGATTGGGTAATATGCTTTATCACATTTTCATCATACTTTGTTTCTCCACACTCTATTATGTAAAGCAAAATATCACTGTCCTGCAAGGCATTTATTGCATATTTCATCATATATTCTTGCATCTTATAACTTGGCGTCAACAGTCCGGGCGTATCGGAATATACAATCTGAAAATTTTCTCCGTTAACGATGCCCCTAATACGATGACGGGTTGTTTGTGCTTTTGATGAAACGATAGATAATCGTTCATTTATTAATACATTCATCAATGTTGATTTTCCAACATTCGGATTCCCTAAAATGCTTACAAAACCAGCTTTATGTTGTTGGTTGTCCATATTTATTTAATATTCTATTTTGGTATTACTGTCCATCCATACGTCAAATGGCGTATTGTCTTCCTGTAAAACAATTTGTTCTGTTTTCAAATTGCGTTGACTGTATGGTAATATAATTTCTTTATAAATGAATGCGTCGTCGAATCCCGCTTTTTCAGCCTGACATTTATCTGCCGCAAAAACCAATCGCTTGAAACGCGCCCAATAAATAGCGCCTAAACACATCGGACATGGTTCGCAACTTGAATATATTGTACATCCTTCCAACTGAAAATCATTTAACAAACGACAAGCATTACGAATTGCCGATATTTCTGCGTGTGCTGTCGGGTCATGGCTTGTGGTAACGATATTTGTTCCTTTCGCGATGATTTTTTCTTCTTTGGTTATGATTGCAGCAAAGGGTCCGCCCTTGCCTGTTTTCACATTTTCTATCGCTAACTCAATAGTTTGCCGTAAAAAATGTTTGTCAATCGTATTTATGTCTGTTGTCATATTTGAAATTTTTGCAAAAGTACAAAAATTCATCTTACCATTCACCTAAATAAAGGGAAAATTT
>JAISDH010000413.1 GCA_031264975.1 Bacteroidales bacterium | reverse complement strand
CTGGAGGGGAATCCGTATGCGTCTGTCGGCTTTTCTACCGGGTACCAAAGTTCGGCTGCCTCGGTAGTGCTAAAAATTTCCCGCGCAACCTTCCGGTTTATTGTCCGGCTTTTGGTATTGAATAAAACCTTTTTAACGGCGTTCAGTACGGTTTCTTCATCTGTGCCTTCCGGTTCGGAATTAAGTGTAATCGGATTCCCAAATGTAAATGAAACGGCCCGTTTTACAATCAGTTTCTGAATAGCAAGTGCAATCCGTGCAACTGTTACGATCGTCGTTTGTTCCTTTTCTCCGCCTGTGTATCCGGGCGATATTGGTTTTCCGTTTTCTTCCGGTTCCGGGTTATCGGTCTTTACGTTTTTATCAGGCCGTTTTGTCTTATCAAAAATGTCATGTTTCGACGGATTGAGCTGTGAAATACACAAGTCTACATCCGGCTCGGCGGCGTTTCGACCTGATTTCAGTTCTGCGATAATCGCGTCTACGTCGCTCTCTGTAAATAATTGTTTAATGTCCATGATTTTATTATTTAAATGTCTTTTTATTCGTTTTTACTTTCCAGCAACAATCGGCAATCCAGCCGGTAAGGAAGGCAAAGGGTTCATTGCTGTCTATTTCCTGCCCGATATGTTGAAACATATAACCGGCAGCGTGTACCGCTTCATGTGCGATTGTCTTGCAAGTCATATACTTTTGCTTCGTGTACACGATCAATACGCCGTGGTAACCGGTTTCAACTTCCGATACAGGGAATGTAAGGGCTTCAAAGTTTTTTACGTCATATTCTTCGAAGCGGATTATTTCGTCCGTTGCCTTATGCCGAAACATCCCGTTTAATTCGGTTCCGTCCTTTGAAACGGAAACCCATAATTTTTGCGGGTAAATTACCGGGTCAAATCGTTTTGCACTCATACAAAATTTGCTTTATTATATAATCATTTGATTGTCAGTTAAAATATCCGCTTAAATCTTTTCTTGCCTTCCGTTTTCCGAGTATCTCTGTTAATACGACATACCGGATCGCGTCTATGGCATGGTTAAAAGTGTCTATCGGTTTGTTTAGCCATTTACCGTCTTTATCTTGCTGATAGGTATAATTTTTCAGTTCTTTGATAATGTTGTAACTGCCTTTCGTTACGCAAATCCGGTATTCAAGCATTTTAGTTATTCCGGCTTCAATGCTTCCCTGAAACTTTTCTACCGGAATAATGTTTATTCCGGCGTTGTGAATTTCCTTAATCAATCGCGGGTCGGCGCTTTCGGAAATGATGCGCTTATCAGTGCATTTCTGTTTTAACTGCAGGATAATATCGCGGGCAACCATTTCGGTATGGTAGCATATTTCGTTTACAAAAATAGTATCATCTGTTATGATGACTTCCACTATTGCTGTCGGATCATTTGTAAAACCGAAGTCCATGCCGACGAATATCCTTTTTGCGGTCGGCATGGATTCTATCATTTCAACATTTGTAAAAATAAGCCCTTCGATTTGTGCCTGTATTCCAAGCCCGTATATTTTCCACAGGCTTTCGTTTTTATGTTTCAGGCTTTCGATTTCATCGATAATGGTCTGTTCTAAAAATGGATTGTCCCTGTACGTTGTAATAACGTGCTTTGTCCGGCTTTCCCGGTTGAGTTGGCAAAGCCAGTGTTCGTCCGTAAACGAAGGATTGTAATCGACAATGGTAAAACGTGTTGTACGCATTTTTAACTGTTGCCATTCGATGAAGGCAAGTTCGTTAGCTTCGTTTACAAACAGAACATCCCGCTTTCGTCCCCGCAGTTTCTGTTCGCTGTCGGTACTGAAAAATTCTACCCACGAACCGTTGTCAAAATGGTAAGTCAGTTCGGTTTTGTTCAATCGTTTTTCATCAAACAAAAGCATATTCATCAGGATTTCTTTGAAGTCAATGTATACGGAACCTTTTAGCGACGGCAGTGTAGCGCGGACAATCGAAAGGCGCGTATTTGGATGGTTTATGCAATATACAATAAGCCATATCAGCGCATTGTATGTTTTGCTGCTTCGGCTTGATCCCTGCAATGAAATGGTTGTATAACCGGCGTTCATAGCGGTGTCTATCTCACTGTATATTTTCGTTGTCTGTATCTTTGGCATCTATCTTGTCTCTGTTATCAATTATTTCTACTGTTATCGGCTCCGGGTTAAATGGCTTACCGTTGGCGCCGGTTAATTCAGTTCGAATTGGCGCATCAAATCCAAGCATTGCGTTAATGCTGTCAAGGCTGCGCTGTTTATCGTACAGTTTGATTTTAATCTCCGTTCCGTACTTTGTCGCTTTCGTGGTCACTTCCTGAATTATGGATTTTTGTTCTTCCGTCAACTGTTCAAAGTCTGTGAGCAGCATCCAGCCATCGCGAAGCTGTCCGGCATCGGCAAAAGCAATCTTTTCGTGTTCTTTCAAAACCTTTAATGCGGATATTTCGGCAGTTTCGGCAAGATTGTTTTTCAAGTATTCGATTCTTTTTTGAATGTTAACTTTTGACAACAGACGTGCGCCTATCTGACGTGCTGTTTTTTCGCTGTATTTTGCGTTTATGGCCGCTTTCGTTGCGTTAATGTGTAAAACATACTCATAGCAAAATAACTCCTCTTTGGGGGTCAATTTTACATCTTTCGATTCTGTACTATGTGCATTTTTCTTTGCCATTTTTTACTGTCGGTAATTACCATAATTGAATTGGTGCGATATTCGCATTTCTTCTTTCTCTTTGCTGATTATGGAGCGGAGAAAATCAAGTTGATGTACACACATTGAATTGATACGGTCGAGCCAATCAACCAAAAACATTTCTTCGGCGGCTATACTCTCAACTAATGCGTTTTGCGCCTTCGCCGACAGATAGTTTTCCTGGGCGATTTTTATGATTGTGTCACCTATCTCACTTGTTTTTTTGGCTCTCGTCATTTGTTTTGCCATAGCGAGCAAATAACCGGTGCGAGCATGATATACGGCGATTTCTTTTCCGCGCTCAATAACAGCGTTTATTTCGTCCGGCATAAACGTTTCGAGTTCCGCCTGCATATCTGCACATTCTTTCTTTATTTTATCTATAGACATGATAAATTGTATTTGAGACATTTTACAAAAATATCTCAAATCGTCTTATGATAATATGATTGTTGATAAAATTACAGTAACTTTTAAAAGATAAAAGCCCCGCGCGGGGGCTTTTATTGTGTAAAACCAAATCACAAACTTAGTTTATCATTTGCCATGTAGTACAGAAACTTTTTGATAAAATATACCTGTCCTACACCTGTAACATAAACCGTTTGGCGAATAAATGAGTTATTACCTTCGCCTATTACGGTTTCTTTGGTAAAAAACAATCCTTTTTCAACCCAGTATTGATATGGCTCATAATAGTCGGTTTCATATTTCTGTTTTGATTTGCTGTACCGTTTATGGCGTATCAGGTATTTATTTTCTACCAACCAGTCATATAATCGGTGTTCGCCTGTTTCTATTCCGTT
>JAISDH010000402.1 GCA_031264975.1 Bacteroidales bacterium | reverse complement strand
CACTACTATAATCAAAGTCAGGAACATCGGTCCCAAATACGAGAGGAATATATGTCTATATAATGTTTTCAATTCTAAATCATATTTACAGGGCGCAAAGTTAAACTAAATTTCCGATTCTGCGATTAATGGCTGAAAGTGCAATTTGTAGATAAATAAATCTCATTCTCGTCTAATTTCAATATAAATTTGCTGTTCTATCAAAAGCTGAAAATCAAGCTATTATTTAAGCTATTATTTAACGATTTTGCACAACTTTGGAGCCGGCGCCAAAGTTGTGTAAAAGCAGAGTTGTTTTGTTAGTCAATTACTTTCGCCTGAAGGTGACTAAAGGCTTACGCATCCCCAATTATGCATTATGCACTATTACATAGGAGGAATGCTTACCTCCCCCCTACCCCCAACGCTTTTTTTAAACTAAAGGCGAAGGATTTTTCCCCAGAAAAAGACATTAAAATTAGGGGGAAAGTATATTGATAAAATTTGACTTTAGTAACGTGTAAAAAATAAATTGGAAACTTTGCGGTTATAAATATCAATAAAAAGATGGTCTTCATCAATCAATCAACAATTTCCATTGATGGATCAATGAAACTCATCCATCCATCAATAGCTTTCATTGATCCATCAATGAAAGTCATCGATCCATCGTTTTTCCTTAAAAATCCGCTTCTTTTCCATTTATAATTATACTGTATGTGGCAATACCCTTATGAAGCGATTCGCGAGATTGGCCTCAATTATGATACATTAATAAAGATATATTTCTATAACTAAATAATAAAGATGGGAAACTTCAATTATTAACATATAACAATGTGAACTTTATGGATTGCCTGTTAATATGCTACTTACTAAAAGCGACATTGTAAGGAGTTGCGAGAAACGAAGCAAAGCAATCCAGAGTTTTTATAATCTGTGATATCTTGTTTATTTCGCATACCTTAATGAGGTTTTTGGACGACCATAAGATGCTGCTTTGTCAAAAAAGACGCCGCCATACATACAAACGGAATTTTCAATTTTAAATTGATTTCTTATCCCTTAGCATGGGGACAAATTTGAATGGAATATTACAGTGAGAAGTTACATAGTCGTTTCCGGATATTTTGTCTATTATGGGCATTATTTGCGTATTTCCATCTCCGACGGGAGCGACCAGGCGTCCGCCCGTATCAAGCTGGTCTAACAGTCTTTGAGGGATTTGGGGGATGGCTGCCGTTATCAGGATTTTTTTGAATGGCGCATAAATCTCTTTTCCTTCGTAACCGTCGCCCCAGCAGGAATTTATCGAATATCCCAACTGCCTGAATATACGCTGGGCGCCGAGATATAGCTCCTTCAATCTTTCTATGGTATAAACATTTGCGCCCATTTCTGCCAGAATGACAGCCTGATATCCGGAACCCGTGCCGATTTCGAGTACCCTGTCGAATTTTTGCAGCTGTAGGAGTTCCGTCTGAATGGCAACCGTAAACGGCTGGGAAATAGTTTGACCGCCGGCAATTGAAAACGGTTTGTCTTCGTATGCCTGAACCTCAAAACCTTTGGAGATAAAAATATGCCGGGGAACTTTAGCCATGGCATTCAGAACGTTGACGTCGCTTATTCCTCTTTCTTTAAGCCTGTCAAGCATTATGTTTCTTAAGCCTTTCAAGATCAGCGATTCTTTCATGGTCGGTTAAATTTGTTTTAGTATGTCAAGCGTTATTTCGGTAAAATCGTTTATAATCATATCGGTTTCAGTCAGTCTCTCCTTTGGCAGAGAAGTAGCCACTCCAACGACTTTCATTCCTGCCGCTCGAGCTGCCTGTATTCCCGCCAGAGCATCTTCGAACACTATGCAGTTTTCAGGCGCCACATTCAACAGTTCAGCAGATTTAAGATAAATATCCGGAGCAGGTTTCGCCTTCTGCACCATGGCGGCAATGACCACGGCGTCGAAATAGCTTCGAATCTGCAGTTTATCCAGCACAAAATCAATGTTTTCTATGGGAGCGGAAGAACCTACTGCCGTGAGAACGCGGTTTGCTTTTAAGTCTTTGAGGAGTTCAATCAATCCTCCAAGCGGTTTGATATGCGGCTCGTATATTTGACGGTAGTATGCTTCCTTTCCGTCAGCCAGTTCTCTGTGCCGTTCCTTGCTCTCATTGGGAAACAGTTCCGCCATGAGTTCCTCGTTTCCCCTGCCGAACATTTCGGGGGCGAGTGTTGTCCCGTACCGGCTAAAATATTCGGCAAAAGCGCGTTCGTGATAATGGGCGTTGTCAATCAGCACCCCGTCCATGTCAAAAATTACTGCAATCATGTTTTTATTTAGATTTTCTTCCAAACACCGATATGTTTATATACCGTTTTGGATTTTCTTTAATATCTGACAATAAAGTATTAAGACTGTTCAAGGAGTTTGCAAGATTATCGTACATCGATTCGTCGTATATCAGCTTGCCGGCGCTTCCCGTACCCGAATTGACCTTGTCGACTACAGTTTTCAAATCATCGACAAGCTGTACAAGTTTGATGGTTTTCAGCGAATCGCTTAATTCGGCAAAATTGTCTATGATGTGATTTATCTTTTTCCCGTTATTTTTCAGGTTCGAAGTTATGGAGTCAATATTTTCCAGCGAAGACACGAGGCTCGACCTGCTTTTGTTCAGGGATGTCGACAGTTGGGAAATGTTTTGCATCGTATGCTCAAAATGAGAAATTCCGTTTGATAAATTGTTGATGTTTTCATCTGAAAATAACCTGTTTATGTTCTTAAACGTCGAATCTACATCTTTGATTGTTTTATTCAGATTATCCTTAATCGAAGGCAAATCATCCATAAAGAGAGAAAACATGTCGTCTTCCCTGTCCGACTGTATTAGCGCATTGTCGTGCAATGACGCAGGCGAATCTCCGATTTTGATTTTGACAGCCTTGTTTCCCATAATATCGGAACTGTAAAGATAAGCTACAGAATTTTCGGGAATACTGTAATTCGACTTGATTTGAAGTTCGACCTTGAACTTTTCATTCTTCTGATCAAGCTTGATTCTGCTGACAGTTCCCACCTTCATACCTTTTATATATACCTGTGCAGTTGTTTGCAATCCTTCAATATCATCGTAAACAGCATAAAACTTGTTTACTTTATTGAAAATATCCTTCCCTTTCAGGAAATTCATTCCCCA
>JAISDH010000383.1 GCA_031264975.1 Bacteroidales bacterium | reverse complement strand
CATTGCTTCAATGTGGGCGCGGCTTATTCGTGTAAGCCGCTCGCCCAAATTGACGGCAGGAATTTTGCCCGCCCGTATCAGGCGGCGAATGGTGTCTTTTGAAATGCCAAACAATACGACTGCTTCCGGAATGGAAATGTAGGGGCGTGTTTGGATTTCGGCAATGGCGGCTTTGCTTTCCTGCAAAATCTGCTGTTTGCGTTCTTCTTCCAATGCCTGCTTCTTGCGATTGCGAAGCGAGGCAAGATTGCAGGCGTTACTGCAAAAGCGAGTGGTTACGGTTTTCGCTTCAAAGGCTTTTCCGCAATGCTCGCACACTTTTGGTAATCTTAATTTACTAACTCCCATATATCGTTTTATCTACTTATTAAACAGTGATAAGAAATAATAGGATTGTATTAGGCGCACATTCCGATCAAATAACGCTCGGTACAAATCCGATACAAAGATACAATAAAAAAACGAGATATAAGCATAAATATCAAGAAATATTTATCAACAAAAAAGCGGTAAACTTTTGATTTACCGCTTTCTATCTATTTTTGATGTTTGCTTTGTGAGGGGCTTTATTTCACTTCCTCTAAAATAATCTTTTCACTTTGTTTACCTTCAATAGCTTGAAAATACATATTCATATCAACTCTGGAATCGGGAGTTTCAATGCTGTTTAATTTCTCCAATGTCATTCTTTCAAACTCATTATCAGAATGATAAAATGCATTATAGAAATGAGATACATCAAGTTTACTAACATAAATTCTTGTAAAAAAATATCTTGAAATTTCCAAAGAGTCATTTTCTGAAGATTCTACCTTAACAGTACCATAAGGCGATTGAATATGCTTGCGTATGTTTTGCGGCGAATCAAAAAAACTGTCGATGAAACTGCTGGGCTGGCTGTTTTTTGCATATACCTGCAATACACAGTTTACTTCAAACGGGTCGATTTTAAGCGTTCCGGTTTGTTGCGGAAATAATAAGTAACGACGTAACACGGCGGTGTTATATAATTTTCCGTTTACGTTCTCGCGTTGGAATTGTAGTTGTTGTGGTGTTTCCAGCTCTTGGCTCCAAAAGCCGTTGAAGGTTGGGAATTTCACATCTTCAAAGCCCACAATGTTCATTTGTTGGGTGTATAATTTGATAGTGGCAATCAAGTGCTCACCTTGTAGTACAGTTGATTTACTAAGTTGGATACGTGCAAATACGTCTGTTTCGTCTGCACTGATATTTTGATTGCTTTCGGCGGTCCGTTCCTGCGCTGGGTTTTGCGTGTTGTTGTTTTGGGAAGTGCTTCTTGCCGCCACTATTTGGATAGATAGCGTTTTCGTCTGGTATGTTTTTCCTTCTATTGTGGCTTTGGCTGCACCGATATTGACAGTGCCTTCCTGATTTGCTTGAAGAATGTAAACCATACTCATGGAACAGCTGTTAGTAGAGCTATTTTTTGTAGTAGAACGAGAAGGTCCTGCCAGCACAGTAAACCCGCCGAAATCAGGCACAGTGAAGTTTTCCAACTCAGCATTCAGAGTGAACGTAATGCGAAAAGCTTTTCCTACGGTTACTGTTTTTGGAGCCGATACAGTAAACTCCACAGTTTCGTTTGATTGGGAGAGTAACTGCCCTCCTGATAGTATAAATATCAATAATAAGTTTTTCATAATAAATTTAGTTTAAAAGTTTGTTTTTACATAATGCAATCTAATTTTTCTTTTCCGAAAACAAACAGATTTTCAGTCTTCATTTTTTCAAACGGATTATATCCATTAGTTTCTTTTCCAATCAACCCCGTTTCAATTTCCCAAATATAAAATTCTAAATCAGAAGTTGGGTTTATTATATCTACATACTGCCTTATTTTTTGCTTAAATAATTCTAACCCCTTGCATGTTTTCTCATCGTAAAAGAGCTGATATATTACTACTGCTTTTTTAGCCCCATTACAAGCAGACGCCGTGCGATGCAAAAACTGATACTCAATGTCATTACTGAATATTTTAGCATTACGTCTAAACGGCGCTATCTTGTTCCACCAACCTTCTAAAACAGTTTTCCTGTTTTGTGGGTTTTCGCCTAATCCCAACCATTTTGACACCGTTTCTGGCTCATTCAAATATTCTGTATATTTCGCTTCTATCGCTACTTTATTTTCTTCCGACAAAATCATTAAATCTGTCATTGAGGAGCCGCCTCTTCCTTGTAGCGGCGAAGTGGGATATTCAAACCATAGTGTAACATCTTTCATTGTGATTTTTGATAATTTCTCTAATTTGGTTAACTGAATTTCAGGAGCAGATTTTATCCAAAACTGCACCAGTGGAATACTGGACGTCATGATAGAATGAACAGTGGTTTTTGCAAATTGATCAAGTAAGGTATTACAATCACAATTGCCGGTTTGTTTGAATTTAATTTGTGTATTCATAGTCTAAATGTTTTAATTTAATTGCTTAACTTAATATTTATATATAAAAAAAACCGTGAACTGAATCCGTCACTTGTATCTGAGGTCTTCGCTACCTGAACAAATAGTAATGAATAAAGCCCACGATTGCTCGTGAGCGTTACAAACTTTATTCCTATTTGTTCCAAAATTGCGAAGTTTCAGATACAAGAATTAAAGCTAACGCTTTTGTATGTCCGCTTCCTGTGTATTAGGAATCAAAATTATTTTTATCTACCCATATTCCTTTCTTTTAAGGATTTCAATGCAAATGTAAATAAAAATCCTGATAATAAAAATTCTAAATTCATTTTGTGAGATAGAAAGTATTATTTTTTATAAAAATAATATGTACTTTTGTACATTAGACCAATGTATCACGTGAAAATAATATGATTTTAGAAAGTAAAAATATGGCGACACAATTAAAGAAAATATGCATAAGTGGTTATAAGTCCATTTCACCAAAACATCCTCTTGAAATAGACCTTGACAACATTAATATTCTTTTAGGCGCCAATGGCTCCGGGAAAAGTAATATTATAAATTTTTTCAAGATGCTAAATTTCATGATGTCCGGCAGTTTCCAATTGTTCGTGGAAAAGGCCGGCACAAGTCAAGTATTTTTGCATTATGGCACAAAGCACACTGATAACATTCAGGGTGATCTGCATTTCGAAAGCCATTCGGAACATAATTCTTACGGTTTCACACTCACTCATGCCGCCCCCGATAGATTGATAATAACTTCTGAAGAAATAGGATGGTTTAGTAACAACCGCGCTGTCCATTATGATATATGCGAAAAGTCTGATTTTAAAGAATCGGCTTTGATGGCCTATAAGGACAACTATAAAAAAGATATTCGACTTAGCGAAGCAAGTCACACTATTCATAGCCTATTATCAAATTGTAAGGTTTATCAATTTCATAATTCATCACCGGGAAGCCCCATCCGTCAATCTTCTCACATTGACACTTCAAAGTATTTGCAAGCAGAAGGCAATAATCTGGCTTCGTTTCTCCATTATTTAAAGACAGCACATCATTTAAACTATCAACGAATTGCAAGCTATATAAATCAGATAATGCCGCAATTCAAAGATTTTTATCTAGAGCCAAACGAAAAAGGATATGTTTCATTAAAATGGACGGATATTTACCCTAACGACTATGTTTTCTTACCGGAACAATTTTCGGATGGCACTATTCGTTTTATTGCTTTGGCCACGTTGTTACTTCAGCCACAAACGACAATGCCCAGTGTAATCATTGTTGATGAGCCGGAACTCGGATTACATCCTTCCGCTATCGGGCAGTTGGCGGCAATATTAAAAGAGGCGGCAAAACATACCCAAATCATTATAGCCACACAATCTCCCGGATTGGTTGATGAATTTGAACCTAAACATATTACTATTATCGAATCGGATAAAGACAAAGGCTTTTCAACTGCTCGCAAATTGGATGAAAAAGAATTAACGGACTGGCTGGAAAATTATTCGCTGAGTGAATTGTGGCACAAAAACGTGATAGGAGGCCGTCCATGAGTCAAATCATTTTACATATTCTTTGTGAGGGACAAACGGAAGATCGCTTTGCAAGTACTGTTTTGAAACCCTATCTGAAAAAGTATGACGTTATAGTTAAAACTACCATCCTCATAACGAGCAAAAAGAAAAACAGCAGGGGTGGTATGCTCAGTTACGCACAGGTGGAAAATGATTTGAAACTGTTGTTCAAGCAGCATGCTAAAAAGACTTCTGAAACTCATTACTATACAACAATGTTCGATTTATATGCCCTGCCTGATGATTTCCCGGAATATTCGGACGCAAAGAAAATATCGGATTGTTATAAAAAGGTAGAAACATTAGAGCGTCACTTTGCTGAAAAAGTAAACTTTCATAAATTTATTCCATACATTCAACTACACGAGTTCGAGGCGCTTGTTTTTTGTGGGTTAGCACACTTGCTGATCGATTATCCTGACATGAAAACGCAAGTAGAAAATTTACAGAAAATTGTAGAACAATATGCAAATAACCCTGAAAAAATAAATGATAGCCCTGAAACGGCGCCTTCAAAACGAATTATCAAGGAATTTGAAAGTAAACACTATTATGACAAACCGAAATCCGGTGCTTTCGTGACCGGCAAAGTCGGTATTGAAGCATTGAAAAGCAAGTGCCCCCATTTTAAAGCATGGGTTGAAAAGTTGGAAAAATTAAGCTGAGCCAATACCACAAAATTCATTTTTTTCATCTATATTTGTACATCATACCAAATTTACATCATTCATGTCGCAATTTGTTCACCTGCACGTACACACCCAATACTCCATCCTTGACGGGGCAGCGCCTATCCAAGCCCTGTTTGAAAAAGCTAAAACCGACGGGCAAACGGCGCTTGCCATCACCGACCACGGAAATATGTTCGGCGTAAAAGACTTTTTGAAACAAGCCAAAAAATTCCCTGAAGTGAAGCCTATTGTGGGATGCGAAGTGTATGTAAACCCCGAAGGCCGCCACGTGAAACGCGGCAAGGAAGACCAAAGCGCCAACCACCTCATATTACTGGCAAAAAACCTCACAGGATATCGCAATTTAATAAAATTAGTGTCGTATGGCTACATTGAGGGTTTTTATTATAAACCGAAAATTGACCATGAACTATTGGAGCAGTATCATGAGGGGCTTATTGCCTGTTCGGCATGTTTAGCAGGCGAAGTGCCACGCGCCATACTCACAAACAACCTGGCGAAAGCGGAAGAAATTGTGTTATGGTATAAACAACTGTTTGGCGATGATTATTAC
>JAISDH010000334.1 GCA_031264975.1 Bacteroidales bacterium | reverse complement strand
CATATTTATAGTTCTTGCTAAAATATCTACTCCTTTCATTTCCATATTTACAGTTTTTGCTAAAATATCTATTCTTTTCGCTGTCATATCTATTCTTTTCGCTATCATATCTATACCTTTCGCTAAAATATCTATACCCGTCGCTAAAATATCTATATCTGTCATTAAAATATCTACCTCTTTTGCTATCATATCTGCTTCCTTCGACAAAATAGATATCTTCTTTATAAAAATTTCTGTAGCATTTATAAAAATATTTATCTCTTTTGTTGCCATACTTCCTTCGTTTGCTACCGTATCTACTTCGTTCTATACCATATTTATAAACTTTCAAGTCATCGCTATTCTTTCATTGTTTTTTTCTGTTTACAGAGTGAATAAAATTTATAGAATCTCCGACAAATCTGTCTCCAATCTTACCATTCGCATATTGTTTCTTTGTACACTTGTTTAGTCTTTTTGTTTGCATCATTTATTGAATAAATGATTTATGCTGCATTAATTCGTGAGAGACGGCTATTTTTGAATAATTAATGCTGAAACGGCTATATTTTGATAAGCAAATATTGTATATTATTGGACGATATGTAAAAAAGGCATGGTATAATTATCAATCTTTTTTTTATACAAAAATCAATATGGGTTGAAATGGAATAAAAAACACGCCGTTATTTTTTCCATACAAGAATATTTACCAACTATATAAGTATGTTGACTTTCCACATTTGGTTATTAATTTTTCTTCAAAGAATGGACGAATAAATGAAAAAAAAATTATACATTTGCAGAAAATTTTAATACATATTATTCGGTATCGGATATTGGTATTCGGATAGCATAAAATTAGTTAGAAATGAAACACATATTTTTAAATATTATTTTCCTGTTAAGCATCGTTTTTGCAGAAGGACAGACAGATGTTGATTATATTACGTTCAAAGGAGATTCATTTATAAAAATATCAAGTGATATAATTATTGATTTCCTTGACCAATCCACTGAAGATTGGGAAACATTTATGCAACAAAATGATTATGAGAAGAAACACGAAGAAAGTGGTCTCATAATCTATAGTAAGGGACGCCGTGAACAAAGATTCCAAGCCATTGGAAAAAATGAACATAACATACTAACAATAGATTGGTATGATTATGATGATAAAGTTAAAACAACGGTTGAATTGGAGGAATCTATGGAAAATGAATCTATAAAAAAGGGAGATAATATCGCTTATTACATGCACAATGGGCATTTTATCGTTGTAGAATCAAAGCAAGATAATGAACACATATTTGAAAGAGTATATGTTATAAAGAAATGAGACGCAATTTGCCTGTTATTTCAAAATCTCCGCCTGAACTCCAATTCTTCTTTCAGCATTTCCATTAGATTAAATACAATCGGGCAAATTTCATAATAACGTATCATCCCCAACGACCGTGAAACAAATCCGGGTTTATGCGTATAGGGAAAAGTTTTGCATTGTTCGGGGCGATTTTCATAAATGCTGCATGATTTTCCGTTGAGATACCGGCAAGGCATATCTTCCAAACAAATATCTCCGAGTTGCATTTCACAATAAGCGTCTTGAAATTCCTCCGGAGACATATTTTCCAAATGGGCTAATACATTTATCTCTGTTTCACTTACTTCCGTCGTCAAACAAGAACAACAATTGGCGCATGTTGAACAATCAATTTGAGTTATTATTTTCTTATGCAGACGATGCACGATGCGGTCTATTTTTTCTCTGTCCTTTCCTTTCAAAAATGCCCTGAAACGGTAATTATCATCTTCGCGTATGGCGGCAAGTTTCTTGATTTTCGATAAATTTCTTTCGATATACATGTTTACCTACGTTTTTTCAGCTACAATCCAAACGGAACCAATCCCAAATTATTAATAGATTCATTTACATATTGAAGCGATTCATGGATTTTTAGAACTTCTTGATAATCCCAAAACTTCAATTCTCCATTAAACTGTTGATTCAAAGCTCCGCTTTCTCTTTTTATTTTTTCAATTTGCTTTTGGTCGGTAACTGCCACAATTCCTTGAACGGCTTTGTTGTTTTTTGCTTTCATCAGATTGAGCAGAAGACTATCAATAGACCCTGAAGTTTGTACTTCAAACACATATATAACACGTCCCATATTACCGATAATAACTTCCCAAACCGCGTCAACTACAGCGCCGTCAGCCACTTTTTTCTCTATCTCAGTGTTAAAACCTAACCAACGACCTATTTCAGCAAGTTTATCACGAATATCATTATGAATAAACTCAGCTTCTTTTGCCGGTATTGGTTTCACTTGTTCAGCGGCTTTGGAAATTTCATTGAAAGATATTTTACTAAGATTATCCTGAACTTGCAATTCTTGCCAAATAAAATAATCGACAGTAAGTAAATCGACAGCGGGAATCTGTTCTTCATTCATAATCTTTGCGATGGATTTTGCCTGTTCACACAGATATGAGTACATTTTACCGTTAAACTGATAATCATAACGCGGCAGACTATAAATTTCCAAATAATTAAACGCCACCAAAGCGCGACGATTCCAAAGCGCACAATCATTAGGGTGTGTTTTACAAAGCAATTCGCTCATCATTGCAGGTACCATCCCTTTTATTTTCTTGCGAAATTCATTCCAGCGGTTTTCAAGTTTATCCGTCCCCCAAACGAGGTTTGCCAATTGTTTTCTAAGTTGTTCCAATCCATTATTAGCAATAAGTTTATCAATAACATATTTTTTATTTCCCCAAAGAAGCATTGCCCAAAGCGGCGCAATATATTCATAGATATCCTCTTCTGTCATACCAAGCATACGTTCTTTTGTATAGGCTTGATATTCCAATGACAAACTTCTACGCTCTATCTGTTCTTGATGCGCCTGTTCACTATTAGAACGCGTCCATTTTTTATAAGTAGCAATGTGTTGTTTAAGTAATTGAATATTCATAATCCGTATTTTTATTAATTTGTTTCATTGTTTTATCTTTCGTTTGTTTTGTCAATTCTTTAATGACTCTGTCGAAATCGCTTTCATATTGCAGCATTTCCTTGTGGAAAACGACAAAATCATATACATATTGTAATACGGAATATTACGCTTAACCGAACGGACTCCTTCCGTTTGAACCTGTAAGAATTTCATACAAATTCGTTCTTCCTATAATTCATCCTCCTAATAAAGATTACGAACATGCTGAACGAGGATGATTGGCGATTAGTTGTTTGTAATTGATTATCGGGCATGATCATTTTTATCATTTTACTTAATTATCCAAATACCGTTCTTATCCGAACCTTTACGTTCCAATATTTCCAATTGTTTTAGCTTTTCAATGTTCCGGTAAACAGTGCTTTCGTTTATCTTTAATTTTTTTGCAATGTCCGACTGGGAAAGCGTGTTGTCTTTTTTGAGTAAGGCAATAATTTTTTCTTGCGTTTTCGACAATTTTACACCTGCATTTACACCTGCGTTTACACCTGCACTATCCAATTCTCCTTTCTGATATTTCTCTTTAAATTCAACGGTTGCCTGTTTGATAACCGATAGCATAAATTCTGCAAAAATTCCGCTGTCGTTATGGTGAGAAGAACGTCTTATCGCACGATAATATTCCTGCTGATTGTGAGCGACAATACTTTCGACAGGTAACCATGCAAAAACAGGATTTTCCTGATACAAAAGTAGTGTTTGCCACATTCTGCCCATTCGCCCGTTGCCATCGCCAAACGGGTGTATAAATTCAAATTCGTAGTGAAAGATACAACTTTTTACTACTTGGGGAAGTTCTGTATTTTTCGTCCAGTCAAGTAACTGTCTCATCAACAACGGAACTCTTTGGTAAGGCGGAGCAAGGTGAACGGGTACTTCGCCGGCAAAAACGCCAATACCGGTATTACGGTATTTTCCCGCATTTTCAAGCAAACCTTTCATCAACAAACCGTGTTGCTGCAATAAATCTTTTTCTTCGTACGGATTACATTCCAGCAGTTCGTCGTAGGCAATAATTGCGTTTTTCACTTCCAGAATATCCTTTTCGGGACCTGCAACACGTTTACCGTTCACGATATCCGTAACCTGCTCCAGCGACAGGCTGTTTGCCTCAATCCATAAAGACGAATGAATGGTTTTAATCCTGTTTTCTTTCCGTAAC
>JAISDH010000298.1 GCA_031264975.1 Bacteroidales bacterium | reverse complement strand
GAAAAATATTGAAAAATAAATTATAAATAAGATAGTTCGTTTCATGCGTTTTTTGTTTGTAAAGTTTGTAAAGGTAGCATTTTATCGCATACAACTGTAATATTTGTGAAAAATAATTTCCCCTCGCTGAATATAGCATTCACGCTACATACCTCAATTGTCTGAATTAGAAGGTAAATAATGATTAATAATTAGTGATTAATGTGAGATTATGAAAGATAAATTATTGTCTGAATCAGGACGTAAATAGCGGTTAATATTTGTTTCTTGTTCCTTTCATTCCTTTGCCTTGTGTCTTGCACATTCGTCTACTGTTGCCCATTTTCATATAACTTCAAATCTATCTACATATACTATGCGTGGTCTATTTTTATTCATTTCCCGTTAGGGAAATCATATCAATAGAAAAACGCGTGCCGCCTGTTTTCTTTTCCCCGTAGGGGAAGCATATCAATGGAAAAGATATGAATGCCCTGACAGGCAATAAAGCGGCTCTGTATATCTTTCGTTCTATTGATATAAATGCCCTTTCATATAACTTCAAGTCAATTTGTTCACAACAAATCACCTGCAAGTCTGAAAAAGTTATTCCCTTTTTGCATTTATCGCGGATTAATGGGCGACTAATCACTCTTTTCGTCCTTGTCCTTTTTATCTACTGTTAAGCAGAGAGTTCGAAGAAATATTTTATTATTTGTTAGAATAATAAAAAAATATGGGCGTTGAATGAAATAGTTTTGTATTTTTGCATTTCAAATTTGACACTGATAAATATAGATGTTTTATGGATACGATTATTTTTTCATCTGTTGTTTTAGCGGCAATAGGAATATTGTCTGCAGTAGTTTTATACTTTGTTTCTCAGAAATTTAAAGTATATGAAGACCCCAAGATTGATGAAGTGGTTTTGTTATTGCCGGGAGCAAATTGCGGGGGATGCGGTTTTGCAGGATGTCGCAATTTTGCGGAAAATGTAGTAAAAAATGAAGGATTGAATGGTTTGTTATGTCCGCCCGGAGGCGCTACTGTTAATTCGGCTATAGCTGCGATTTTTGGCGGAGACGTTCAGGAGGATATACCTAAAATGACGGTTGTTCGATGCAATGGAAACTGTGAAAATGCCCCGCCAAAAGCATATTATGATTCTATTCCGTCCTGTGCGTATTATAATATGGTAAACGCCGGCAGTAGCGGATGTTCATTTGGCTGTTTGGGTTGCGGAGATTGTGTGGCTGCCTGTAAATTTAATGCCATTCATATTGACGCGCAGCAAGGACTTCCTGTTATTAATGATGCTTGCGTTTTTTGTGGCGCTTGCAAAAAGGCTTGTCCCCGTTCCATTATAGACATTATACCGCGTCATGAGCAGGGAGCAGTACATGTTGCGTGCATGAATAAGGATAAGGGCGGAGAGGCAAAAAAGAATTGTAAAGTCGCCTGTATCGGGTGTAAAAAATGTGAGAAAACCTGCGAATATTCTGCCATAACTGTAGATAATAATTTAGCGTTGATTAACGGAACTCTTTGTACGGCTTGTAAAAAATGTGTGGAAGGATGTCCCGCAAAAGCCATTCATGCATCGGCATAATTGTAGTATATGAAATACAAAGAAATACCTTCAACGTTTTACACGGAAAACCGTAAGAGATTATTACCTTTATTGAAAGATAAATCTCTGGCTTTGTTCTTTTCCAACAGTCAAATGCCTCGAACGGGAGACCAATATTTTCCCTTTCGGCAAAATGCAAACCTGTTTTACATGAGTGGAATAGACCAGCCGAATGCCATACTTGCCCTTTGTCCGCATCATCCTAAGGCGGACTTTAGAGAAATTTTGTTTGTTGAACAAATCACACCGGAGAAAGCGATTTGGAACGGAGGCGGGCATAGCGTACAAGACTTGCGTACTATTTCCGGTATACAAACCATCCTCTGGATTTCTGATTTTGAATATATCTTGCGTGATTTAGCTTGTTATTCTTATCATATTTATTTGGATATACAGGAAAATATAAAATTTGCTTCGGAAATAAAGGGACAGGGATTTATATATGCAGAGAAAATCAAATCGGATTATCCTTTACATCCTTATCATCGTCTTTTCCCGCTTTTGGCGGATATGCGGCTGATTAAGTCTTTGTATGAAATAGAGCAAATAAAAGAAGCATGTCGCATTACAGAAAAAGCATTCGGTAGAATACCCCATTTTCTCAAACCTCATGTATGGGAATATGAAGTGGAAGCGGAAATTATGCATGAATTTACCAAACATGGAGCATGTTGCGCTTTTGATACGATTGTTGCTTCAGGGAAAAATGCCTGCACATTGCATTATGCGACAAATGATTCAATATGTGAGGACGGTGATTTGTTGTTATTGGATTTTGGAGCAGAATACGCTAATTATGCGAGTGATTTAAGCAGAACAATCCCTGTAAACGGACGGTTTTCCTTGCGGCAAAGACAAGTATACGACGCTTGTGTACGGGTGTATGAATATGCCAAAACTTTATTCATTCCCGGCATGAGTATTTCCAAAGTATACAAAAAAGTTTGTATGACAATGCAAATGGAATTAATCGATTTGGGGCTTTTCTCTAATACGGATTTAGAAAAGCAATCTTCCGAATATGAACTAATGAAAAAATATTTTCCCCATAACATTTCTCATTTTGTCGGCTTGGATGTACACGATGTTGGAAATACGGACGTCCTGTTTGAAGAAGGGATGATACTTAGTTGCGAACCGGGCATTTATATTCCGGA
>JAISDH010000233.1 GCA_031264975.1 Bacteroidales bacterium | reverse complement strand
AGAGAAACGATAGAACGAAACAAAAGAACAACCTCACTTCTGGAATTTACATAAAATTGGTGCTTAGGTTGGTATGTATGGTAGTTTGTGTGTGGCTGCTGACAAAAGTTAGTCCTGCTGCCTGGTCTTTGTTGGGTATGGTAGCGATATACTGTTTTGTACGCTTTCTGATTAAGTGTGTATTCAGACTTATAGGCTTGCTCATCTCCGTTTTTCTTTTCCTGCTTATTGTTTCATTAATCGTAGTATTCATTTTCTAAAACTTATAGGTCGTATGTAAACGCCTATATGAACCTGTCGCGCTTCATCCGCGAGAAATACGGCAAGGAAGATATAGCGTTTTCCCGCTTGGAATATTCGTTTGTCGAGGAATACGACCTGTATTTGAAAATCGACCAACGGATGGCAACGGGAAGCGTTATGCAGCACATGATTTTCCTTCGCAAGTTGGTTAAACGGGCAATGAACAAAGGGATTATAACACGGAATCCGTTTTTCGGCTATGTTCCCGACCAACCGACTACCGTCCGAAAATGGTTGTCTAACGAAGAAATTGAAAAGGTTATGACAACGAAAATAGACCATCAGGGTATGGCATTCGTGCGGGATATGTTTGTGTTTGCGGTTTTCACGGGCTTATCGTACTGCGACATCAAAAGCCTGCGGAAAGAGCAGATTATTACGGATAGCACGGGCAATCAGTATATAGACATCAAAAGGCAGAAAACGGGAAGCAATTCGTTTGTTCCGCTGTTGGATATACCGAAAGAAATCATCAAAAAATACGAGGAAACGGGCGAAGGGGGCAAGGTGTTCAAAATGCTTTGCATGAACGTTGTTTGCACCTATACCAAACGGATTGGCAAACTATGTGAAATAGAGAGGCTTACATTCCATCAAAGTCGCCACTCGTTCGCGACGTCAGTTTGCCTCTCACAAGGTGTTCCGATTGAAACGCTTAGCCAAATGATGGGACACCGCAATATTAAGACCACGCAAATTTACGCGGAAGTGACGGGCGCAAAAATCGAGGAAGATATGCAAGTGCTGTCCCGAAAAATTGAAGATAAATATCAATTAGCGGGGATTTGAAAACCAACGTGCAGAGCCGTTCCGAAAGGGGCGGCTTTGTTGTTTCAGTTCAGCCCGTCAAGTACTTTCATCATATCTAAAATCGTACCTTTGGGCTTTATATTGCCTTCCGAATAATCGTACAACTGTCCTACAATGGTTTCGGGCGTATAAACGGTTTTGATTTCTCCGCTAAAAGAAAACAGTTTTTTGCCTTTTTCATTGAATAAGGCTGATATTGCTTCTACAAATTTATCCGCTGTTTCCTGCGTATCAAATATGAGGCTTGTCAAGCGTTGACGCTTGTAGTGGATGGTTAATTCCGCTACGGTTCTTTCTTTTTCCATATCATTTTTCATTTTTACCTTTGATTTGCTTTATCTCTTTGTCAAAATCGGATTCAAACAAACGGTCTTGCACGATTCGATATTTCTCAAACTCGCTTTCGGCAAAATCTTTCGCCATCAGTGCGGTTACCTTTCCGCTATTCTGCAACACATTGCGGTCGTCGGCTTCCAAGAATTTATCAAGACGTTTCGCCCAATCTTCCATTGTCATAGGGATATGCCTTTTGGCGCGGTCTTCCGCTAAATCCAAATAAGCATTGACAATGCGTCCCAACGATTCCAGTTCGGTTTCGGTCAGGTAGTTTTTGGCAATGGAAACATCGGTTTTAACGATTTTCCCGTCGGGACTTCTCTCCCACGATGTCAACCCCATGTGTTCTTTTTCGGCGTTTGCTCTTGATATGATAAGTTCGGCGGCGGTATGACCGTGAACAGCGTAATGCAGTTTGTTCTGGACTTTGGCAAAGAATTCTTTCGTGACTACAGCATCCTTGTTGTAATCCATTGCAGTGGCATAAATATCTGTTATCTTTTGGTAGAAACGGCGTTCGCTCAAACGAATTTCGCGGATTTCGGCAAGCAAGTGTTCAAAATAATCCTCGCCAAGAAACGTGCCGTTTTCCATCCGTTTTTTATCAATAACGTAGCCCCGAATGGCATAATCCCGCAAAACGGAAGTCGCCCATTGTCGGAAAGCGGTTGCCCGTTTGGAATTTACGCGATAACCGACGGCAATAATGGCGTCCAGATTGTAATGCTTGGTGTTGTAGGTTTTACCGTCCGATGCAGTTACCGAGAATTCCTCGGTAACTGAATTTTCGTCCAGTTCGTTTTCTTTGAATATGTTTTTGAGATGCAGCGATATGTTGTCGGTTGAACAATCAAACAAAGCCGCCATCAATTTTTGACTAAGCCAAATTGTTTCGTCCTGAACACGCACTTCAATGCCGTCTTCCTTCGCCTGATTGGTGAAGATGAGAAATTCGGCGGTACTGTTGCGGATTTGTAGTTTCTTTTTTTTAGTCATTTCAATTCTTCTAAATCATGTGAATACCAATGATAATATTGTCTTACCATTTCAAAATCAGATAATCCTACTTCATCTCGGGTTCTCCATTTAACCTCTTGTTTTCTTAATTCAGTTTCAGGATATATCTTGAAAATAGTTTCGGCAATATATTTTTTGTCAAGAATGGTAATGAAATATTTGTAAGTTTTCTCATCGAAATCTCCATCACGATACTTATCATCTCCCATTGCTCTAAATCGTGGTAAATAAGTTCTCAAAAGTGATATGGATTTTTGAGGGTTTTTGTCTAATATTTTATGTACATATTGATTAAATTCATCCTTTGCAAGTCCTTCCCAGAACTTGCAAATAAAATATGCTTCTTCTGGAAACTTTTCAAAAATGTCATTTTCACCAACTTCTGTTAATACACGTTTCAATAAAACATCCCAAACCTCCTTAATTTGTTCTTTGGTAAAAATATTTTCGCTTTTCTCGTCATTAGGATTTAACCATCGTAGAATGTCAAATGCAAATTCGAGTGGAACAGCTTTATCAATAATTTCTTTAGAAAAATATAATTGCTCTTTTGAGTTATTATGTTTCTTTATTAATTGAAAAATAAATATTGCCATCTGACCCCTAGAGGTTTGTGATGGCAAGAAGTAATTCTGAGGATTATCGGGGAATAATTCTGTAATTATCACCAACAAGGATGCTATTTTTTTTGATACTTCCCAGTTAAAATCAACTTCCGAACGTCGTAACTTATAGATAAAATTGTCTGCTGAACTATTTTCAATGAGTCTTTCTATGTTGTCAATCACATCTACTTCTGATGCTATTGGTAGAGAGTTAATGAATTGATTAAATGATACATCTGATATTTCTCCCTTAATTACGGAGTAACTAAAATATCTGTTGAAATACTTCTGAGATGCAATACGCTTGTTTTTATACCAACCTTCTATTTTCCATTCGGGATATGATGCCATGTTTTTATAAACACATTCCAACTGTGGAAATATTTCTTGTAATAGCTTAATAATAGAACTTTTCTCTTTTTCTTTGAGGCCACTACATAATCTATCTATTTCTGTTTTTACAGTATTTTTTTTATCTTCATCAGATTTTCCAAGAATATCTTTATGGCTTCCGATAAAATATTCTGCATTTTCTTTGATACAGCTATAAAAATTAGGATAAGTAATCTTTATGGCTTCAATTATCATCAAATCAACAAGATTAGCTTCTCCTGCCAATAATGGGATAGAAAACGATAATGAATTAGTGTATCTGACAATCAATCGTGGTGTATCAAACTTGTTTAGTAAATGAGTTGTAAATAATAAGGCGAAACGTCTTCCTTCTCCATCTGGTAAATCAAGATTATTGATTTTAAAGATACCATTTATTATTTCAAAACAGTAATCCCTTAAAGCATCAGGTTGAGCTTTTGGAAGTACCAATGGGACTTGTATGATTTTTTCAAGAAAATTTCTTCCTGAATCAAGGTCTCCAGAGCCGAACTTTTCTCCTATTGATTTTGACACAGCAATTTCATCAAAAGATAAAATATAAGTAGTATTGGTAAAATCAGCGGTTAGCTTAACTAAGCGTAGTACAGAATAAATTTCATTTTTATCAAGTCGGTCAATGTCATCTATAAAAATTACAAGTTTCTTTTGACTTTCAATGATTATTTTATCTAATCTATTTTTCAATTCCTCTAAATCCACACTTCCAAGCCAATTTCCAATAGTATTAACAACTTTGCTTATATCCCCTATTTTGGGTATATCACAACTAATAAAATCACTCTTTTTGCTTAGCCATCGCCCTGTGCGTTCCTTTTGATTTAATAATTTAACGTTCAGTGATTTTGATATTTTATCAAAAAAATTCAATAATAAGGTATTTTCATCGCTGTATCTCCAAGGATTAAATTTTATGCATACAACCTCTTCATTTTTTGATAGTTCCGAATCTATAAAATTGATTACGGTTGTTTTTCCTTCTCCCCAAGCCCCATAAATACCTATTATAATTCCTTCAGTGCTTTTCTTCTGAACAATTGTTTTTGCTATTCGACATGCAAAATTATATCGTTGAAATCTATCTTCCGATTCGATAGATACGGGTTTATCTGCATGAAAATCATTATTCATCATCTGTATTGCAATCAAAGTTTATTTTTTCGTTGAAATTAACAATTCCCTCACGTCCACATTCAACGCTTTTGCAATGGCAAACAGCGTTTCGAGTGAAGGTTGAGATACATTCGCACACCAACGGGAAACAGTTGCTTCGTTCTTCCCCAATGTTTCTGCAAGCCATTTGCCTGTCTTCTTCCTCTCCACAAGTACTACTTTCAATCTGTTTAATTCCATTTGTTAAATCATTGATGTATTTTGCAAAGGTATTGATTTAAGTTGAATTTCACCATACTTGTTATCTTTTTAGTTTTCAACAGGCAGCAATTTTCTAACTGCCGCTAAACTGACAAATGTTATTCTCGGACAATCGGTTATTCTCGCGGGGCTTCCGCCCTTCAAAACGGGCAGGGAAGCCATGAGCGGGAAATAACCGAAGTTGGACGGGAAACAACTTTTGGCACAATATAAATCTAATATTTTATCAACTTAATCTTGGTCTTTGTTTCTTCTTTTTCTTTTTCACGGGAACTTGTTGTTCTTCTTCTCCGTTGTTTACATCAGGTGTAAGTAGCCCGAAAACAGAGGATAGCCCTAAATCGGTCGAATTGGAATCTTGCTTATTTGCAAACTTGTTTTCAATCATGTCTGTTTGCTTATCTGCATATCTGCCTATTTGCACATCTTCCGTCTCTTTTTTCTTTTCACCAGCAAAATTTTGTTTGGGGGCTTTCAGTTCCCGTTCCTGCATTTGTAGTTTATCCATCATACTACCGTTTTTCATCGTATTGCAATACTCGAAGGTTTCGGCTAATTGCCGATGATAGCCGAATAATTTATCAAATCCCTTTTCCACATTCTCGAATAAGGCTGTACGGTCGAAACCGCCCGTAATAACGCCTTTCTTAGTGTTACGATGATTGGTTAGCGGACTTATCTTGACTTTGTTCGATTGGTCTTTACGGCTTACAATCAAATGGCAGTGCATGTTCAGGCGGTTGTCAGAGCGGTCGCGGTTAAAATGGATTTTGCCGTAAAACTTGATGTCCTCTGCCGATAATCCCTTGTTGAAATTTTTGGCATATTCAGGGATGAACACTTCGCGGATATACAGT
>JAISDH010000191.1 GCA_031264975.1 Bacteroidales bacterium | reverse complement strand
ATCTTTTTTGGGAATATAATCCCCGTAAAAATCGCTCATGGCTTTTGCAATTTAATTGTTAATACTAAAAATTATTTATATTCAGGCCTCTTAACGAGGTTGGTGAATCGTTTGGAAATATTACCGGGCGGCTAAGTAATCTTACTGAATAATTTAGTAACCCTACTGAATAGCCCAGTAACGCTACTAAGCGGTGCAGTAATCTTACTGAATGGCTTAGTAGCCTTACCGAATGGCGCAGTAACCCTACTAAATGGCTTAGTAATCCTACTAAGCGGCACAGTAACCTTACTAAGCGGTTCGGAAGCTTTACTGAGCGGCTTGTTTCGGAGAACGTTTTTGGCGCCGGATTGTCTTTTTCTTCTGTTGACATAATCTTAAAATTTTATTAATAAAAATAGCTATCTTTTATATCTCTAAATCCAAAAAATAATTATCAAAAATCTATCCCGATACCATGATTTAATATATAATTATTCGTGTACTTTTTCTTCTAACTGTTCAATAAAATTGTATTTGGCTTGCCGGGTTTCCCACCGTTCCCGAGCGTAAGCCTGCATATCCGGAATTGTATCTTTTTCATCTACAATTTCAAGTCCTAACAGAGTTTCAATAATATCTTCCATCGTCACAATTCCGTCCAAGCCGCCATATTCGTCCATAATCAAGGCGATATGTTCCTTCCTCTCCAGCAATTTTTCCCATAACGCAAACAAAATAATCGCACTGGGAACAATCACAATCTCCCGTTTAATGTCTTTCAGTTTCAAATCATGTTGATTTTCAGCAAGCTTTTCCAGAACAACCTGCCGGAAGACATAACCGGTTACATTATCTTCATCTTCCGAATAAACCGGAATACGTGAATATTTCAGATAATCCTTGTTTTTCAAAAAATCGTCTAATGAAAGATTTTCGTCAGCAAGGGCAACGACCACTCTCGGCGTCATGATTTCTCTGACGCCTACGTTTTTAAGTTTCAAGAGGTTTTGTATAATCCGGTTTTCTTTTTCAGAAAAGATGCCTTCTCCAACTCCGATATTGGTTAAAGCCGCAATTTCTTCCCGGCTGGTCGTTTGTTCCTGCCTGTTTCTTGAGATCATTTTCGTTATAAGCGCAGAAACGACAACCAGAGGATAAGTTATAATTATCATCCCTTTAATCGTATAAGTCGTAATCATTGTTAAATTACGCCAATATTTAGCGCCGATTGTCTTGGGTATAATCTCGGTTAAGACTAAAATCAGGATAGTCATAACAGCGGAAGCAATACCGAATGAAGCTTCTCCAAAGACTTTAACCGCCTGTGCGCCAACACCGGCTGCCCCGACTGTATGGGCAACTGTATTTAAGGATAAAATAGCGGATAAAGGCTTGTCAATATCGTTTTTTAAATCAAGAAATGCTGCTGCCCAACGATTTCCACTTTCCTGCTTGACAATCAGGAACGATTGCGGCGTCGAAAGCAACACGGCTTCTATAATCGAACATAAAAAGGATACAAACAAAGCTAAAAATAAATAAACCAGTAGGATTGTCATAATTATTTATAAATAAATCAATTAATTACTATTCATTTTATTTTTCAGAACAAACGCTCTGTTGTGTTTTAAAAAAAAACAGAGCAAATGCTCTATCTTGAAGCAAAAAAATATATTTATATCATTCATACTTTAAAGGTATTATATAATCCTTCCCATAACCTTCGATGTGAGAGCCTGTACTTTGTCAGGTTTTTATCGAGCATAAAATCCAGATAGGAGCCGTCGGGCATGTAGATAAACATTCGTGCGACAAGTTCGGTAGGAAGTTCCGTTTTGATTTCTCCTTTAGCTTTAGCAATATCAATGACTTCCACCCACACGGCAAATTCCATTTTATGAATCCGGTTAATTTCCTTTTGTATTTCGGGAAATAATCCTATTGCTTCAAACATGAAAATAAGATAGTTATATCCATTTCCGTGCATTAAAAACACGTCTATTTTTTTGTAAAATCCTTCCGCCTCACTCAACGTGTCCTGAATGAAATCCCATAGCGAATCCTTAGGATAATATTCATAAATACGACGCCCCAGTTGAAACAGATAGGTTTCTACCACTTCCTTGAAAAGCTGTTCCTTGCTCTTGAAATGGTGATAGAAAGCACCATTTGAAAGACCTGTCGTCGAGATTATGTCTTTCAATGTTACTGCTTTATAACTCTTCTGCAAAAAGAGTAAAAATGCAGTCTTGACAATATGTTCTTTCGTATCTTTCATCTAAAAACAGAGCAAATACTCTACAAAAGTACAGTGATTTTTTTAATCTACCAATTTTTTTTGCAGAAAGCATTTAACGACGTTTGCAATTTGTCCGAAGTGGTTTTGGACAAATTGAAAGTAACAAGAAAATTTATGTTTTCTTATACTTATCATGTGCAAAATAGTTGATTAAGCCGCTTTACTGCCATTTGAAGACAGTGGGGAAATACAGCAGGTTTTCTGCGACTCAAGTGTTTTTGTTGATTGGCATTTCATCGCAGCAGCTTCATGATTTCTAAATTTCATTCTGAATTTTCCTGCTTAGCGAGCGGAAAACTAAGTCATACGAGCAGTCCAGCATTTGTTTCAAAACTTCTTCGGGCACATTT
>JAISDH010000145.1 GCA_031264975.1 Bacteroidales bacterium | reverse complement strand
CTACTATTTATCATCATTACGACGAAATACTGAACTTCTTTGTCAACCGCTCTACAAATGCTTCAGCAGAATCTTTCAATGCAAAGATTAAATCTTTCAGGGCTTCTCTTAAAGGGGTAGTTGATACTAAATTCTTCTTCTTCAGACTTGCTATGATTTTCGCCTAAACACAGGGTTTTGCTGGCGTCCCCGTTATCTGTGTACTAAAGAAATTAATTGGCAGGTGATAAAATGAAGTTCGACGTAAGACAGTTGCCTACGTCGAACTTACAAACTCGGTTCAAAAATTCATTGTTGCTTGTTTTATTGGTTAAAACATTTTCAGTTTGGGCTGCTCCCTAAAGGGTAGCCTTAATATAATTTTAAACAAAATTTCTCTTTAATACAATTGCTTAGTCTACATATTCATAATGATATATATAGTTGTATGTATATTTACCGTAAACAGAATGTATATATTCATACACTTTGGTTTGTTTTACAGGAAAGTCCTTGCTATCATACTCATACACATACTTTATAGACGTTCTATTCGTATCTTGTACTTCTTCATACCCTATCATATTATTTTCTGAGCAGGGGAAAAGATTGAAAAACGCCTGTGTAGTAATCCCATATACATCGCCAGAGAACATTAAAGCTATGGCACGATAGTATGGGTTTACTTTATTATCGTATGTATAGGTATAGACGAGCGGAATCGGATTGTTTTCAGTAGTCCATTGCGCTTTTGTTACATTATTTCCACTATACGTCAAATCAGCGGAAACGTTTACAATGGTATTGGCTTTATGCATTTTCTCATTGCTTGCCATATTTGAAAGCACGGTTTCCCCTACATTATTTCCTAACATGATATGCATAACAGGTTCCAACCTATCAGAAAGAAGTGTTCCGCTCTTTAAAGATTTTTCATAAGTATAAATCGCATACGATAATTTTGTAATTTTTCTATCAGAGCGGTCTTTTACAGTAACGATTAACAGTGTTCTTTCCTGATCGTCCAATACTTCTATCTTTTCGAGGTCGGATTTATCCTTGTAGGTAAAGTTAACAGTCATATCCCCCGATTCGATTTTTGTAACTTGATCTCCTTTGTAGACAAAATCCCATGACCAACTCCGGTCGTATGATTCTATCTGCATGAGTTTCTTTTTGTCCCACCTCCATATTTCTTTGAGTTCTTTCTTCATGGCTCCCGCTGTATCTACTTTTCCAGCGGAATCATATCGAACGACCTCATAATAAATTTTGGAGATTTTTTCCTTTGGTTTATAAACCCCATCTTTTTTCTTACACGTTGTAAACAAATTGATTGATACAAACACCAACGCAAATGTTGCTAAAGTTAAAGCAATTTTCTTCATGACAATTTAATTTTTTGAAAGTTAAAAATATGATTTGAATTATTGGCTACAAAAGTACAAAATAATTCATTCGGATATTCATTTTGGGCGATTTTTTTTCGCTTTTTTCCAAATAATATTCAAAAATCATATCGCAATCTCTGTTTTCTTCTATTCCAAAGCAACGAAAAAAAGAGCCAACAGACCTGATACAGAATCATATTTGTCAAATATTGTTATACTTATACAAAGTTCCCAATACAAACATTCGGACACGAAGCAAAAGAAAAAAAATATTCAAAAGAAAAAAATAATTCATCGTTATCCGGTAATATTTGTATGTCTACCTGTATATTTTTTTGTTTTCCCATGATTAGAAAGATAACTCTTGAGCGGATGAATTTTATCTTTCTACCTCTATTTCATTACTGAACAAGAAGGCTTTTAATAATAAGATTACTTCACAACAATTTTTTATTCATACTCGCGTTTCCATAAGAGAAAAGATAAATTAAGAATGATTGATACATATCGAACAAAAGGATTACGAAAACAGTTAGAGGAAGAATTGAAAAATAAAGGGATAAAAGACGACAATGTATTGGACGCCATAGCAAATGTTCCCCGTCATTATTTTGTTCCAAAGTCCTTATTTGAACATGCTTATACGGACACTCCTTTGCCTATTGGCTGTAAACAAACCATTTCCCAGCCCTATACGGTGGCAAAGCAATCGGAACTGTTGGACATAAAAAAACAACTGCGCGTTTTAGAAATAGGAACCGGAAGCGGATATCAAGCAGCTATTTTACGGTACATGGGCGCTTTTGTTTATAGCATAGAACGCCAACGGGATTTATATGAACAGACAAAAAAACTGTTGCAGAATCTATCCATTTCCGTTGCCTCAAAACATGGAGACGGTTATAACGGGTGGTCGGAATTTGCTCCTTTCGACCGCATTCTGGTTACTTGCGGAGCTATCGAATTACCCCGTTCTTTATTAGAACAGTTGAAAATAAATGGTATTTTGGTTGCCCCCATTGGAGAATCCGAACAAATTATGACCAAAGTAGTACGATTGTCCGACACTGAATTTGAAACAACTACGCACGGTAGTTTTCGTTTCGTTCCAATGCTTAAAGATGCACAAATATAATCTTATGAAAACAATAAAATCCAACTTATTTTTCAAGTATACAAATCTATGTAGCAAGATGTTCCTTTTATTGGGACTATGCTCTGTTTCTGCATTCGCTCAAAGGGGAAATGTTATCTCCGAAGCCCAGAAACGCGTAACCGACAACACAGGAGTTGTTGTTTGCCATATATCCGATGAAAACAATAAACCTTTGGAATATACAACTGTCGCCATATTAAATCCGAATGATTCTTCCCTCGTATCGGGAACGGTTACCAACGTCGCGGGATTTGCTGTTATTGACGCTATTCCATGGGGAACTTACCTCGTAAGGATTACCTACATCGGATATAAACCCCTCTTTATCTCCAATATATCCGTTACAAAAGAAAAGCCCGTCGCAAATATGGGAAAACAACAAATACAGACTTCCGCCAATCAATTGGAAGGCGTTACCGTTTCGGCTCAAAAGGAAATGATAGAAACCAATCTGGATAAACGGGTTTTTAATGTCGATAAAAGTATTGTTACGGAAGGCTCTACCGGAGTGGATGTGTTGGAAAATATTCCTTCGGTAACCGTAGACTTGGATGGAAACGTCAGTTTAAGGGGGAGCCAAAGCGTTACCATATTAATAAACGGTCGTCCAACAGACCTCACCATGGATGAAATCCCCGCAAGCACAATCGAAAGTATTGAAGTAGTTACAAATCCTTCTGCCCGATATGAACCAAGCGGTACGTCCGGTATCATTAATATTGTATTGAAAAAGGAACGAAAGTTAGGTTTTAATGCATCCTTGAGTTTGGGAGCCGGTTTGTCCAACATGAAAAAAGAAGTCTACTTCGGACGATACAGCGCCACACTTAACTTGAATTTTAGATACAATAAATTCAATTTCTTTGCCAATTACAGTTTTCGTTCTTTTTCTTTTCATTCCGAAACAGACTTGGAAAGAGAAAATATTTTTCAGGGAACCACTACATTATTATCTCAACAGTCTACCAATTCGTTTCAGGGAATGCCGCAGGGACTTCGCGGAGGATTTGATTATTTTATCAATCAATACAACACTATTACTATCGAAGGCGGTTTTCGACACGGAAGCCGACAGGGAGAAACGGCAATTCACAGTTTAACCCAAAATCCACTTGCCGATACGCTTTCTCTCTATGATCAACAATCACTGATACCGCCTATCGGGACAAATAGCTGGGACGCCGCCGTTAATTATGTACATTCCACGAAAGTAAAAGGTCAGGAGTTAGTTGTTGATATTTCGATGTCGGAATGGAATAGGAACGGCGAAGTCAATTTGACGCAATTCTATCTCTATCCTTCTTCTTATGAGTACTATCAACAATCAAATACCGTAGCAAAAAGTCATCGAATTACTGCACAACTTGATTTTGTTACCCCTATCGGAAACGGAGGCAGACTTGAAACAGGATACAAATTCAATTGGAACCGTTCCGTTGACAATTATCAATTCTTTTCCGGGAATACGGAACAAAACTTACAGGAAGACCTCAACCGCAATGAAAATTCTAAATATATTGACAATGTCAACGCCATTTATCTGGTCTATTCAAACACCATTAAAACCAAATTTAAATACCAGCTTGGACTACGGGCGGAATTGGCGAAAATAACGTCTCAATTAAAGACCATTCCTGAACCTTTTACTCCAAAACCTTACTTTGACGTATTTCCCACCATCCATTTACGTTACGATTTTAATGCGATTCACTCCCTGCAATTGGGATACAGCATCCGCATTCGCCGTCCAAGAGGCGGTCAATTAAATCCGTTTCTGGATGATACCGATAAACAAAACCTGAGACAGGGCAACCGAAAACTAAAACCGGAATATACTCACTCAATAGATTTGGGTTATCTCATGGCGTTCAAAAAGACTTCCATTTCTGCTAATCTTTTTTATAGATACCGATACGATATTATTTCGCAGTATACCGTTTTAATCAACGATTCTACAACCTATACAACCTACGAAAATTTGGATAACAGTCATTCTTATGGATTGGAATTTTCGTATCAACAGGATATCTTCAAATTTTGGAAACTAAGTCTGAATGCAAGCCTGTTTCAAACATTTGTCAATGCCGACACGCTTTATGACGAATCACTTACTAATGATTTCTCATGGCAATTACGTTTGAACAATAATTTTAATTTACCCAAAGACTTTCAAATACAATTAAGCGCCAATTACCTATCTCCCACCCTGACCTTAAACAGTATGGGACATGAAACCGGCGGCGCAGGACAGGGACGAATGAGCGCGATGTGGGGAATTGATATTGGTATCAGGAAAAGTTTCTTCAAAAGAGCTTTGTCCATCTCTTTAAGGGCTTCCGATATTTTTTACACGCGAAAAGTTCACGTAAACTCACAGGGCAGCACAAGTTACTCAAGTTATAACAGTACAATGAACCGTTATCGCGATACGCG
>JAISDH010000141.1 GCA_031264975.1 Bacteroidales bacterium | reverse complement strand
CTTGTTGTTTCTTCTTTATAAAATCACTCGTCCACTGTGTCTGGCGTTTTATCGGACGGGAAGAATAAGGGGAAATACAATAATAGACGAAAATCTGTGTTTGGTAACATGGCGTGCTGTTAGAAATTATGTACTTTGGCGCATCAATCAAATAATAGTAGGATAATGTATTTGCTACAAACCATTGAAGATTTTGACAATGACAAATAAAGACCGTTATGAAATATTCTGCAAAGAACAAAAGAACATTCCTCTTTTTCTGCAAAAATGGTGGATGGACGCCGTATGTGCAGGCAAAGAATGGGACGTATTTTTGTATGAAGAAAATAGTGAAGTGAAAGCTGTTTTTGTTTTTCATTATATAAAGAGGTATGGGTTCAAATTTATCCTGCAGCCGCAGTTGACACAGTATAACGGTATTTGGATAAACTACCCTCCCCACATTCCCGACCATAAAAAGCGAAGCCTTGAAAAAAAGATTATCTATTTCTTCATTGGTCGCTTGGACGCAGAGAAATATATCTATTATGAACAGGCGTTTCATTATTCCTTTGTCAATTGGTTGCCGTTTTATTGGAAAGGTTATACACAGACTACGCGCTACACTTATCAATTAAAAGATTTGTCGGATATGGAACAGTGTTTTGCTCAATTTTCCTCATCCAAGCAAAGGCAAATAAGAAAAGCCGAAAAAGAGTTGATTGTCGACTTTGACTGTTCGGAAGAGGAATTTTACAGGGAGCTAACAGACAACCTCCACTTGCAAAACAAGAAATTCGTTTGCAGTAAACAGTTGTTTCTACATGTATATCAGGCTTGCGTATCAAGAAAACAGGGGAAAATCATTGCCATTCGCAATCAGGATAGACAACTGTATGCGGCGGCGTTTGTTGTTTGGGATTCCGCGAGCGCTTATTTGTTGCTGTATACCATTCATCCGCATTATCGTTCTTCCGGCGCGTCAAGCAGGATGGTTTGGGAGGCAATACAATTTGTGTCCGATAAAGTTGCAATCTTCGATTTTGAAGGGAGTATAAACGAAACTGTCGAATCGTCATACAGCAGGTTCGGGACGGAACAGGTTGCCTGTTTTACCATTAAAAAATCCAAATCTTTTTTCTTCGACATGCTCTTAAAGATGAAAAAACAAATTGAATCCCACAATGAATAAACTGAAATATTATCACAGGTTTGTCCGTCGGAATTGTATTTGTCGGTCTAAGCGGGAAAAAATATGTGGGAAATCAAAACTTATCTCAATAAATGTGCTACCTTTGCAGGCTATAAAAATAACAGATTTGTTTTACAAGTATACTGAAAATTATGGTTATTAGACATAGATGGTTACTTTCTTTGTTTTTGCTAATGATAAATATATCCGTTTCATTCTCACAGACAGGAAGTATTAAAGGGATAGTGTTTGACGAAAGCAATGGAGAACCTATTGGATTTGCAGCCGTGTTGTTGAAAGGAACAACAAACGGAACTATTACGGATGATAATGGTATTTTTTCTATTAATGGAGTACCTGAGGGAGAACACGAAATACGAATTTCTTATATCGGTTACGATTCTTTGGTTGCCGCTGTTACCGTTTCCGCCAAAAGCACGCCCGTTCAAAAGTATTATATTCGCAGACATTCTATTGAATTGGAAGGAATGGAAATTAGAGCAGAGAAAGTCATTGCCCAAACGGAAACGCGTGTTGCCGTTATTAATATTACCCCTAAACAAATCACCAGAATGCCGTCTATAGGGGGCGTTCCTGATTTGGCTCAATATTTACAGGTCTTGCCGGGGGTGATTTTTACGGGAGACCAGGGCGGACAGTTATATATAAGAGGAGGTACGCCTATTCAGAATAAGGTTTTATTGGACGGATTGGTGGTTTATAATCCGTTTCATTCTATTGGGTTGTTTTCTGTTTTTGATACTGATATTTTAAAGAACGCACAGGTTTATACTGCCGGATTCGGAGCCGAATATGGAGGACGTATTTCTTCCATTATGGACATAAAAACAAGAGACGGCAATAAAAAACGACTATCCGGAAAGGTAGACGTCAGTACATTTTCGAGCAAGGTAGTGCTGGAAGGTCCCTTTGCGAAACAGACAGAATCAAGAAATACCAGCGTTTCCTTTGTCCTTTCCCTGAAAGGTTCCTATCTGGAACAGTCCTCCAAGTGGCTTTACAAGTATGCGGATGCAAATGGACTTCCTTATAATTACCTGGACGGCTATGGAAAAATCTCTATCGAAACAGGAAACGGAAACAAGGTGAATCTCTTTGGATTCAGTTTTAATGACAAGGTTCGTTATCCGAATATTGCCACCTTTAAATGGAACTCATGGGGAGGCGGAACCTCCTTCTTGTTTATACCCTATAATTCTAAAATGATTATAGAAGGAACGGTTGCTATTTCTTCTTATAAAATAGATTTGGACGAGGAAATTACTCCGGAAAGAAACAGTTCTATCAATACCATGAATATCGGAATGGACTTTTCCTATCTCACGGGAAAAAATACATTGTCTTACGGATTGGAAGTATTGGGAACGTGGACGGATTATAAGTTTACCAGCGCTTACGGGCTTGGGATTCGACAACATAATTTCAACAGCGAACTTGGGCTTTATTTGAAATATAAATGGACGCTTAAAAAGTTTCTCATTGAACCCGGTTTCAGATTACAGGCTTTTGCTTCGCAAAGTTCTGTTTCTCCTGAACCTCGTTTGGCAATCAAATACAATATTACAGACAATGTCAGGTTGAAATTGTCGGCAGGTTTGTATGCGCAGAATATTATGAGTGCGACTTCCGACCAGGACGTTGTAAATTTGTTTTACGGATTCTTAACCGTACCCGAAAACATCGTTCATGATTCCATAAGGGGACGCAAGGTGAAAAGCAGCGTTCAAAAGGCGCAACATGCAGTATTTGGCTTGGAATGGGACCCCATACCGAGTATGACCATTAATATTGAAGGTTATGTCAAAAACTTTTCTCAATTGACAAATATCAATCGATACCAGATATTCAATACGGATGAAGAGTTTATTCTTGAATCGGGCATTGCATACGGAGGCGATATAAATGCGAAATGGGAATATAAACGGTTTTATTTTTCGGTGGTTTATTCCTTGAATTGGGTTACCCGTAACGACGGAATAATTATCTATCGTACTCACTTTGACCGTCGGCACAATATAAACTTGTTGGCGTCTTATTCTTTTGGGAAAAGGAATTGTTGGGAGATTGACGTTCGGTGGAATTATGGTTCCGGGTTTCCTTTCACCAAAACAAGAGGTTTCTATCCGCAGTTAACCTATATAGAAACGCTTTCAGGCGATATCATCAAAGTGAATGAAGATTTGGGTATAGCGCTGGACACGATAAACAGAGGACAATTGCCGGATTATCATCGGTTGGATGTGAATATCAAACGTAGGTTTTTTGTATCGGAAACATGTTTGGTAGAAGTTGGAATAGGCGCTACTAATATGTACAATTATTCCAATATCTTTTATGTAAACAGAGTTACGGCGGAAAAGATATACCAGCTTCCTATTTTATGGAGCGCCAATGTAAATGTGAGTTTCTAAGTATGGATTGGAAAGACAGAACACGTTTACTATTAAAGGAAGACAAATTATCTATCTTGGAACAGGCGCATGTATTGGTTGTTGGATTGGGCGGAGTGGGAGCTTTTGCGGCAGAGATGCTTTGCAGAGCCGGTATCGGAACGTTTACCCTGGTGGACGGCGATACGGTAGAAGCTACCAATCGCAACAGGCAGTTACCTGCCTTGTTTTCAACGGAAGGAAAAAGGAAAGTAGAGGTGTTGAAGGAACGGTTTACCGATATAAACCCCGCTGTTCGTATACATGTTGTTGACGAGTTTTTGTGTGGAGAAAAAACGGCGCAAATATTGGACGGAAATAAATACGATTATGTGGTAGACGCTATTGATACGTTATCTCCAAAGATTTTCTTGATTCTTGAAACGCTCAAACGTACCCTTCCACTTGTCAGCGCGATGGGGGCGGGCGGAAAGTTAGACCCTTCTAAAATTCAGGCGTGCGATATATCGAAAACTTATCAATGTTCCCTGGCAAGCATTGTTCGTAAACGATTGAGAAAACACGGAATCACGCATGGTTTTCAAGCCGTTTTTTCTACGGAAACCGTACCGGATAATGTATCAAGAGAAGACATGACGTCGCAGTTTAAACGAACCACGATGGGGACCGTTTCTTATATGCCCGCCATGTTTGGCTGCTGGTGCGCCTCTGTTTGTATTGACCATTTAATGAAGAAGGGTAATCCTTCAATCTGAAAATAATATGGAAGAAAAAGAAAGCAGTATTGTTGTTGAAAGTCTTTGTCGGAGGTTTAAACGTTTCACCGCCGTTGACAATATATCGTTTGACGTAAAGAAGGGAGAGATATTTGGGTTTTTGGGTGCAAACGGGGCGGGGAAAACAACAACTATCCGAATGCTTTGCGGTTTGTTGAAACCTACTTCCGGCAATGCCCGCATCATGGGATATGACGTGTTGACGCAGGGAAAGGAAATCCGTAAACATATCGGATATATGAGTCAGAAGTTTTCGCTCTATGAAGATTTGACGGTAATTGAAAATATGGAGTTGTTCGGCACAATCTACGGAATGGATAGCAAAACGATTAGAAGAAGAATTTTGAATATTATTTCCCGTTTAAGGATGCGGGACTTTGCCGGCAAAAAGGTGGTTTCTCTTCCCTTGGGACAACGGCAAAAGTTGGCTTTTTCAACAGCGATACTGCATGCGCCGAAAATTGTCTTTTTGGATGAGCCGACAAGCGGCGTTGACCCTTTGGTTCGCAGGGAATTTTGGAATATGATATACGAAGAAGCATTGAATGATGTTACCATTTTGGTAACGACCCACTACATGGACGAAGCGGAGTATTGCAATCGTTTGTGCATTATGTCCAACGGGACGATAAAAGTAATCGGGAATCCGGCGCAGTTGAAAAAAGACGCTCGGCTGGATTCTATGGATATGATTTTTCAACAAGTAATCAATAATAAAATATAGAATTATGAGACGATGTTTTATAGCCATACTGCAAAAAGAGTTCCGTCAAATCCTTCGCGATCCCATGACGTTGGCTTCTATTTTACTCATGCCGATTATGTTGTTGATTATATTCGGTTACACGATTAAGAATGAAATTGAAAATACGCATATTGCCGTTTTGGATTATTCCAAAAGTTACCATTCAAGACAGTTGATAAACACGGTTACGGCTTCGGGATATTTTTCTGTACATGAGCAGTTGCAGAGTGAACAGGAAGTAGAATCTTTCTTTCGGAGAGGGGCGGGCAGTATGGTTTTGGTTATTCCCGAAAATTTCAACAAAACGCTTACAACGAACAAACAGGGGACAATACAGTTAATAATGGATGCTTCCGACCTGAATGTTTCCACTACTTTGGTCAGTTATCTTAATCAGGTCGTCGCTCAATACCAGCATTCGTGCAATGCGATGAACACGGAGGAAGAAGCCCCCGTAGATATACGGATAAAAATGCAATACAACCCCAGACTGGAAAGCGCTTATATGTTTATTCCGGGCAATATTGCCTTAATCATGATTTTGGTAACCTCATTAATGACGTCCATTACACTTTCAAAGGAACGGGAAATGGGCAGTTGGCGATTATTAGCCATTACGCCGACGAATCAATTTATTATTGTATTGGGGAAAATTATCCCCTATATGATTCTATCTTTAATTTGTACGGCGACAATCATTGTATTGGGCGTTTTCATTTTCAACATGCCCATGAATGGAAATATTGTTTTGTTGTTATTATTATGTTTTCTGTTTATGTTTAACGCGTGCGCCTTTGGAGTATTGACGTCTGTTTTTGCATCGACGCAGCAAGTCGCCATGTTAACCTGTATGTTGGGTTTATTTTTACCTACCTTATTATTATCCGGATTTATATTTCCCATTGAAAACATGCCATGGGTATTACGAATACTTTCTCACGTTGTCCCTGCGAAATGGTTTATATTGGCATTACGGGACATCATGATAAAAGGCGCCGGTTTGGAATTACTATGGCTCCCAATAACCATCCTCTCCACCCTAACCATCCTCTCCATGACCGCCAGCGTGAAACGACTGTCGATGCGGATAATGTAACAGGGG
>JAISDH010000128.1 GCA_031264975.1 Bacteroidales bacterium | reverse complement strand
GGTTAATTCTTTTTTTGAGGTACTATGAAAAAAAAGACTATCTTTGCCAACTTTGAAAAGTAAACTTTATAAACTTAATGAAACCATATAAAATACTTATCTTCATATTACTAACCTTTCTTGCATTGGGAATACTTGGCTTTGTTTTTCCGGATAATGGCGTTACAATAGGCTCAATAGAATTAAGATTTCCGTCTCCTCAGGCTGTTTTTGCAGGAGAAAACGATAAGGTTATCAATATAGAAGAAAAGTTGGAAACATTAAGAAGGCAAACTTCTATTTCTGAAATGCACTCTATTGTAGATAGTTTGTTGTTTTTTCGGGAATTTGTCCATGGAAATATTGCTCGTTTGCATTTTCCGAATAATGATTATATGTATCTCGACAAATTCTTTGCTCGGTTGGAAAAAGCAAAATCATCGTCCAAAGCGCTTCACATTCTCCATTATGGAGATTCTCAAATAGAAATGGATAGAATATCCTGTATTTTCCGTCAACGATTACAGGATGAATTTTTGGGAGAAGGCGTTGGAATCGTTCCTGCTATACAAACTATTCCTTCCGTGTCAGTTAGGCAATCATATTCGGGAATGTTATCCCGTTATGTAGTATATGGCGATACTTCCCAACCGCGCGCTTCTCACCGGAGATATGGGTTGTTGGCAAATGTTGCGCAACTCAATGGTTTTGCTACTGTTACCGTAGGAGCTTCCAATTTTAAACAGGCGCAGGAAGGAACAAAACAATTCAGTCGTTTGGTGTTGATTGTGGGAAATAATACCGCAAATTTTAGCGCTACATGTCAATCCCGTGTGCATTCCATTAAAGAAGATAAGAAAACAGTCAGTATAATGACATGGGATTTTAATACCCCCGTTTCACGTGTTTCTATTGAATTAAAGGGAAAAGCAGAAATTTATGGTATTTCTATGGAAGGGAAATCGGGTATTACAGTGGATAATGTACCCTTAAGGGGCTGTTCAGGGACAATTTTTACTCGAATAGATTCGCTCACTTTGTCGCAATGTTATCAACAAATGAATATAGGGATGATTATCCTGCAATTTGGCGGTAATATGATGCCCCAGATTAACAGTCAGAAATCTATTGACCGTTATATGAATTTAATTGCCAGACAAATTCAGTATCTGAAACGATTAAATCCTCATGCTGTAATGCTATTTATTGGACCGTCGGACATGTCCAAACGCTTAAACGGTAAAATGCAAACTTATCCCTATCTGTCGGCAATGAATGAGTCTCTTAAAAAAACCGTAACCGACAATGAAGGCGTTTATTGGGATATGTTTAATGTTATGGGAGGCGAAAATTCCATGTTATCCTGGGTTAAACATTCTCCGGCATGGGCGGGAAGCGATTATATTCATTTTACGGAAGCCGGCGCAAATCAAATTGCCACGGCTTTATCGGATGCATTTCTACTGCATTATAAGTTTTATGCTACGCGGAAAATATGCGACCCCGCTTTAATTGAACAGTTTATGGGTAAAAAATAAATGACACATCAAAGAAAATCTATCTGCTATCTATTACTTGTATTTTTATTTTTTCAGCTTTGTCGGCACAACAACGGGCTACAGGCACAATCTATTTTTCGAGGAGTATCATTTCCTCCTGTGGACAATATGGAAGAAACATATATCAATTTTCCGACAGGGGAACGTGAAATTTATGATGATTTTTTTAAGAAATTGGATCGTCTTATTTTTGAAGGAGAGGGGAATCTTTCTATTTTACACATAGGAGCTTCTCACATTCAGGCGGGAACGCTTTCTCATCAAATACGAATTAATCTATTGTCAACCTTTCCGGGCTTGGTTGGCGACAGAGGACTTATTTTTCCCTTTTCAGCGGCTAAAACCAACAATCCGCACAATTATAAAACTACTTCCACCGGTACATGGGAGATAAGCAGGAATACACAAAAAGAACCGAAATTTCCATTGGGTTTATCCGGCATGGGATTGGCAACTTCGGATGTACAGGCAACCATAGGAATTACCTTGCGAAATATGGACGACGTCGTTTTTGATTTCAATACAATATATGTGTTAGGCGCTTGCGATTCCGGCTATGTTCGAGTGATGGTGCAAATACAGGACAGTATTATTGTGGAAGGCATCTATGATTCCACCCGGTTGGCTTATTGTTTTCGATTGGATTTTTATACTAATTCCTTCAAACTGTTTTTTGAAAAGAAAGATTCGTTATGGGAAACATTTTATTTACGAGGGTTTTGGTTGGAAAACGGACTTCCGGGAATAAGTTATGTTGACGTCGGCGTTAATGGAGCCAGCGTTTCGTCTTATTTAAAATGCAAGTATCTGGAAAATGACTTGGCTTTTGTCAAGCCCGACTTGTGTATTTTTTCGATAGGAATAAATGATGCAAGCGGAACTAATTTTGATACAACCTATTTCCAAAGGAATTATAAAGAACTAATTCGTCGAATACGAACGGTTTCTCCCAATTGCGCTATTTTGTTTACCACCAATAACGACAGTTTTCATAAGGTAGGAAAACGATACTATAATAATCCCAATGGATTGTTGGCAAAACAAGCTTTTTATTCTTTGGCAAAATATTATAATGCAGGCGTATGGGATTTATTTTCTGTCATGGGCGGATTAAATTCAATGAAAAAGTGGGAAGAGAGAGGTCTTGCTCTAAGAGATAAAATCCATTTTACGCCGGAAGGCTACAGTCTAATCGGCAATTTTGTTTACAATGCTTTTATCTTTGAATATATCAATCATTTAAAAAATACTTTTAACATACATGGATTGGAATAATGTAATTGCTTATTTGCAAGAGATATTTTCATTCGATTCACAGCGTCCTTTGCTGTTTACGCAATTTTATTTCTGGGCGTTCTTTGCCTTTGTGATGGCAGGGTTTAGTCTTGTATCTAATCGTCGTTTGTTGCGTAATACGTTTTTGTTTGCGGTAAGTTTGTTTTTTTATTTTAAAACAAGCGGGTTGTTTGTCTTCATTCTCATTTTTTCTACATTATCCGATTTCATTTTGGGGCAGTGTATTTATAGTGCAAAATCAAAGCCGAAGAAGAAGTTATTTTTAACGACAAGTATTTTTCTCAATCTTTTTGTTTTATCTTATTTCAAGTATGCCTATTTTTTCACGGACGTTTACAACAATTTATTTCATTCCGATTTGCAGGTGATTAATTACCTTGCATTGTGGGCAAACAATTTGACGGGAGGCGGTTTTACCGTAGACAAGATTCTATTGCCGGTAGGAATATCTTTTTATACGTTTCAAACCATTAGTTATTCGGTAGATATATATCGGGAAAAAGTAAAACCGGTAAAAAATGTGTTGGACTTTGGCTTTTATGTAAGTTTTTTCCCGGGCTTGGTAGCGGGACCTATTGTACGAGCCAACGAATTTATTCCCCAGTTGTACAAAAAATTCTTTCTCACCAAAAGACAGTTTGGAATAGCTCTTTTCTGGATATTAAACGGCTTGACCAAGAAAATGATATTGAGTGATTATTTGGCTGTTAATTTTATTGACAGGGTGTTTACCAATCCTTTAATGTATACCGGATTTGAGAATTTGATGAGTTTATTTACTTATTCCTTGCAGGTATACGCTGATTTTTCAGGATATACGGATATTGCGATTGGGATTGCCATGCTCATGGGTTTTTATCTTCCAAAAAATTTCAATTCTCCCTATAAAGCAACCAACCCTGCAAATTTTTGGAAACGTTGGCATATTTCCCTTTCACGATGGTTAACAGATTACTTATATATTCCTTTGGGAGGGAACAGAAACGCGACGCTTGGTACTTATGTTATTATTGGATTGATTGCCTTAATTGTCATTTTCCTTGCCGGTAACCTTTGGATTACATTATGCGTCTTTGTGTTTATGCTTATTATCGCCATTATTGCCACCTTATTTCCTTCAACGCGAAAACCAATACACACCAATATAAATGTAATCAATACAATGTTATTGGGCGGACTTTGGCATGGCGCGAGTTGGAATTTTATGATATGGGGGGGATTAAATGGCGTTGGGATTATGTCATTTCGATTGTGGAAAAAATTAAATATTTACCAAAAGACAGCCCTAACGGCATTATTATTTATTTTATTCATTGGGTTGCAACTTGGCTTTCCCCGTCCTGTATTTGTAATTGGGATAGTATGGACTGCCGTTATTTTCTTTGGTACCTTTATTGAAATGCTCTATGTTCTCTTTAGTAACGGTCGTCCTGTTAAATGGATAAAGACCTCATGGTCGATATTTTTAACCTTTGTTTTTATAACATTTACACGTTTGTTTTTTCGTTCCGGTTCAAACTTAGACCCTTCGCAGGCAAACAGCGAGGCTTGGAATACAGCGCAAAATATGGTAGCCAAAATAGGAGGAGAATGGGATTGGTCATTAGTGGGAAATATCATTATTCAGCATCGGAATGTTTTCATTTTATTTATCTTGGGGATGATTATTCATTGGTTACCCGAAAAATTTAAGCGTTGGTATCGTTATAATTTTGCATCCATGCCGCTTGCATTGCAATTAGTCATTGTTGTAATAACACTGTTTGTCATTTACCAATTTGTTACTTCCGAACTACAACCTTTTATTTATTTTCAATTCTAACAAGGAGTGAAAGAAGACGGCAACAAGTAGCACGCAGATGACGCAGATTAAAAGGATTTTCGCAGATTATAAAAAAATCTGCGGTCATCTTTTAAAATCTGCGTTATCTGCGTGCTTATTTTCTCGCACTTCAAACAATTTTCTGCCATTTCACTGCCAAATGTCTTACCCACTCGAAACTTTCTCCCCTGAAACACTCCCGAAATCCCCCTCAAATTGCCTCTTTTTTTACTGTTCATGAAAAAAAATACACAATGAATGAAACTTTTTTCATTCACAACCACAGCATATTAGACAAGCTATAGAGAGAAAATATCTATCTATATCAAAAAAAACCGCACAAGTTGACATTGGTAACAAAAAAATTAGTATATTTGCAGCCGGAATTAAATAGCAAATATATATGTACATTTTAAACAAAGTAAGAATATGGAATTGGAAAGGATAAAACATGACAACGACTATTTACAGCTTAATTTTTCTACCTCTGTAAAAGAAAGGTTTACCTCTGTAGGAGGAAGGGAAGATTATGCGCAGACTTCACGGGTGAGAGCTTTCTTTTTCGTGGCATGCCTGCTTGTTGCTTGTTGCCTGTTGCTTGCTGCCCTCTTCCTTTCGCCCATTCGCTCTTTCGTCCCTTCGCTCTTCTTGGCATGCCTGCCTGTTGCTTGTTGCGTGTTGCTTGCTGCCTTTTTTGTTCGCTTCTTTTCCGCTGAATATTTGCACTTTTCTGTAAATAGCCTATTCTCATGCGCATGCGTGTA
>JAISDH010000053.1 GCA_031264975.1 Bacteroidales bacterium | reverse complement strand
TAATAGTCGGATACAACGATTTGTCATGATCAACCAGGGGACAAGGGATAGGGAGTTCTTCTACTTCCGTATGGCTAAATATTTTTCTTAGCACCTCAAAATAAGATTTAGCCGATATTCTAAAAAAAAATATTTTATTTCTTGACGAAGGAACAGTTGCCAATGAAAAAGTAAAAAGTGAGACTTTTGGAGCCAATTTTTATGACATACTTAAAAATGGTTTTTTCTTAGATAAGAATGCACTTGGAGTTTTTGTAAGTGATAAAATAAATGATATCATTGAAAAGCTCAACAAAGAGGATATTAGTGAGGAAGATAGGAATTATAGTAAAAATTTTATCAAATTTATAGGAGACCCTTTCCTTAAAGGCTACCTTCTTAATAGACTTGAAAAATAATGTACAGGATAGATTATAATGATAAAGCAGCAAATGAATTCTTCGATGAGCATAAGCATCGAATCTTAGAGAGCATCCATAAATACAGGGAGTATTATTTTGAAAGTAAATATTTAATTTGGGAGGGGACAACAGGGTTTGTAAAAGATTTTTTGGATTTTTATTCATCCGAAGTTAATTTAAAAAAATTAATTGTAGGTAAACCAAACGAATTATTGAAAATAGTTCAATGTGTTCAATATGAATGTAACCGAAGTTCTATTAATCATTTTGAATATCGCCTGTTCGATCCAAACAAGCAAATATCCCAACAGGATGAAAATATAATTAAAAATGCCGAGGATATTGAAAAGAGGATAAAAATCAGGAAAAGAAAATCAACAAGTCCACAGGAACAAGATGATTTGAACAGGAAAAATAATGTGATGCAGCAAAAGCATCTTCCTGATTTTAGAAAAATATTAAATAGAATTTTTGTAGACCATATTTATGACCATAAATCTTTTTGCAAATCTGAGTTTGTTAGAAAGAAGGGGTTGAGGGTTTGCCCATACTGTGGAAGAAATTATATCTTTTCTGTTAAGAGTAATGGTATAGATGTTAAGCCGCATATTGACCATTTTATACCTAAAGCTGAATTTCCATTTCTTTCATTTTCATATTATAATCTTATCCCAAGTTGTGAAACATGTAATGTCTCATGCAAAAAAGAAAAGAAACCATTGACCGATGATAATATGTCTTACAAGATATTGAATCCCTATGAATATAAGGATAATTCAATATTTTCTTTTATGATAAAGAATGCAGATGTATTTAGTGATCTGATTTTTACAAATGAACAAAACATTCAAGTTGTTACAAATATTAATAACGACAAAGATTTTTTTGCAATAAAATCGTTATATGAAAAACACAATGATTTGGCTCATGAATTACTTATACGAAAACAATTTTGGGCTACTGACACTTGTCAAAAATATTATCAGGATTTGTTACAAAAAGACCCCAATGTAAAAGCAAAAATGATTCTCGCTTTTTTGGGATATTATAATGATTTTGCTGAACATGGAAAACACTCTTTTTCAAAATTCTTTCATGACATAGCAAAACATTATGACGATTTAGTAGCAAAAGGCAAGAATCACATATAGCAAAAAAGCCCCGCCGAGTATCCCTCTCGACGGAGCCACCACTAAAATCCCGTGAAACAGTATTAAACCATTACGACTGTGGATTTCAGCGGCAAATGTACTATTTTTTCCCTTTCCCCGACTTCTTTTCGGGAAAATCATACGTAACCCGATAATTCTCATCGAATTTCAAGGCTGCGTCAAACGTTTTGTCCGCCTTGCTCTTAAAGCCTTTGATAACAGCGATTTTACCTTTGGTAAGCAATTCCGTAATCTGTCTGTCGGACAACTGTTTTTCGCTGATATTGCGGAAAACGACCAGTCCACAATTTACGTCTGTGCATTTTGCTACTTTGGGATAGAAACGTACCTGTGCGGTTTTGCACTTCGGGCAAAGGCAGGTATTTTCACCTGCAACGACGATTTTTGTTTCCAGCAACTCCGCTGTAATCTGTCTTGTATAGACTTCAATCGCCTTACTGAACGTTTCCGGCTGCATGTTGCCGCGTTCAATTTGTGCCAAAGCGTTTTCCCAGCTTCCGGTCATCGCAACATCGGCAATACGTTTCTCCTTTACCGTTTCATAGACTGATAAACCTTTGTCGGTCGGGACAAGCGACTTTTTTTCGCGGACAATGTAATTTCTCGAAAACAGCGTTTCGATGATTGCCGCACGGGTGGCCGGCGTTCCGATGCCGCTTTCCTTCATTGCTTCGCGCTCGGCTTCATTTGTAACTTCTTTTCCGGCGCTCTCCATTGCCCCCAATAGCGAAGCTTCCGTGTGTAACGGTTTGGGCTTTGTCTGTTTTTCCAACACTTCGGCTTGGATTACCGGAAGCGTTTCGTCCTGTGAAACTTCGGGCAGATTGCCTGTTTCGTCTTCGCCGGTTTCTTCCTGTTCGCCGAAAACAGCACGCCAACCCGCCTGTTTGATGGGTGTAATTTTTATTTAATGTATTTTTCATATCTTTGTAATCTCATATCAATATTGTTTATTATGGAAGATCTTTTAGCAATCATCGTTGACTCCGATTTAGAGAGTGTAACCGTTCA
>JAISDH010000029.1 GCA_031264975.1 Bacteroidales bacterium | reverse complement strand
TTGGCGAGAAGCGTATCAATCGCCCAATAATCGTAAGCAGGAGCAAAACCGGATTCTACACCTAACTCTATTTTTCCATTCTTGGAGTAAGGCAGCTTATAATTTATTTCGATAGAAGGTGAACCGTTTCCATTTCTGAAGGTGGTTATTTTGTTGATATTCCTGTCGGCATAAGTTTGATAGATACGGCTGTAATTCTCTGAATGGTTCCAAATCCAAAAATTTCCGGACAAGTCCACAGACAAATTATGACCGTCTTTATTGAAGTCATGCCTGTAGGATATACCTCCATATCCTCCTACATATATTGTCTTTGCATTTGTTTCTATTGTATAGTTATAAATTCCAATATCCGAAAGAAACTCCCGATAATAATAATCCTCAAAAACATAAGCCTTTTGATGAGGATTTCCATAAGCGCCAACCCAAAAAGAAATCGAATTCATAGTATCAAAGTTATAACTTCCATTGATATACATCCCGCCGTTAAGAAAATCATAATCACTTTTACTCTTATATATTCTATGTGCAGAAGTATCCATATTTTCATTGAAAGTGATATTGTAGCCGTCAGAAGTTGTTCTCTGTTCAGATAAATAACTATACATGTAAATATTAAAGGAAAACTTTTCGTTTGCAAACATATAAGAAATCCAGGGTGATACAGAAGGTCGGGTAGAACCATTGACCCCAAAACTAATAAAACTGTTTCTCTTGATATTTGACTTAGTAACAATATTAATAACCCCGCCGCCACTTGAACTGTAACGAGCAGAAGGATTGGAGATAACCTCTATTCTTTCCAATGAATTTGCGGGTAATTGCTGGATATAGGTTTTAAGGTTTTCGGCATTCAGTCTGGAGGGTTTATCGTTAATCCATATTTCCACGCTTGAAACGCCTCTTAAAGTAATATTTCCTTCAATATCTACTTCAACGCCGGGTGCATTTTGGAGGGCGTCAGAAGTTGTACCTGTTTGTATACTTGGGTCTTCGGAGACATTATAAAGTTTCTTTTCACCTTCAATTGCGTAAACGGGTTTCTTTTCGTATATGGTAAAGCCTTCCAAAGTCGTAGACACAGGTTGCAGTAAAACAGTATCCATCACGATTTCCTTTTTATTTCCGGCAACCGATATAGGTTGCCTGTAAATATCATAACCAATGTAACTTGCCTGAAAGATATAATCTCCCTGTTTAATATTTGACAGTTTAAAGCGTCCATGTTCGTCGGTAGAAACTCCCTGAACAGAAACGCTGTCTGCTGCATTTAATAATCCCACATTGGCATAAAACAGCGGCGTTCCTGATTGCATATCCTTTACAACGCCGCTTATTGTATATGAATTTATTTGCTGTCCATGTAGATTCGTTGTAAACAAGAACACTACAAGAATTGTACAACCTAAAAGCAGTTTATTTTTTTTCATACTTACTTGGTATTACAAAAAATTATTTTTGCATTATAACGCAATATTTTTTATGATAGTATTACTGCGTATAGATAAAAAGTATTATTAATATCATATCATTCCCCGAATGGCTATCTAAAACGGCAAACGAAGACGTCAAAAGCAAAAATCTCTCTTCAACAGCAATACAAACTTTGTTTTAAAGTTCAATACAAAAATAATAATGTTCAGGTTATTATACGAAAGTATTATTACAAAATTTTTATCCATTTGCGTGCAAATTGAAAATTTTCATATACCTTTGTAGCGGCATTATATTTTTGGTTATAGAAATCGTACGATAAAAATGAAACTTACTAATCTGCAAAATGGAAAATCATTTACAAATTGAAAAAAACAACATGGAGCATATTCTTTTTTTAGACATAGAAACAGTATCAATAACAGAATCTTATTTTCAACTTGACGCTCGAATGCAGCGATTGTGGGATAAGAAATGCGAGAGAATAAAAAAAACAGAAGAGCAAACACCCGAGCAACTCTATCAAAGGGCAGGTATTTATGCAGAATTTGGAAAGGTGATTTGTATTTCTGCCGCCTGTTTCAGAGGGGACAAGCTAAGGGTTAAATCATATATCAATGAAGAGGAAAAAATACTTTTACAGAAATTTTCCGATTTATTGAATAAGTCTTTTTCAGAAAATCATCACAAGTTGTGTGCGCATAATGGAAAAGAGTTTGATTTTCCCTATTTATGTCGTCGAATGCTGGTAAATGGGATTTCTATTCCAAAGATACTGGATGTATCAGGGAAAAAGCCGTGGGAAACTTCTTTTTTTGATACCATGGAAATGTGGAAGTTTGGGGATTATAAATCGTATACTTCTTTGGATTTGTTAGCAGCCGTTTTCGGGATTCCTTCTCCCAAAGACGATATCGACGGCAGCATGGTATATGAAACATATTGGAAGTTTAAAAATTTGGAACAAATTAAAACATACTGTGAAAAAGACGTTCTAACCGTAGTTCAACTTTTTTTGCGTTATCATGGTAAAGAAATGTTAACCAATCATCAAATTGTAATTACAACTTCGGAAGGCATTAAGGAATGATATAAATGGTTCAACTGCTGTCAAAACTCGCGCTATCAGGCGGTATAATTGCCTTTTTTGATTACCTTTGCAACGATTAAAACATGGAGCAAAATGATACGGAATATACAAAACAAAGGGTAGGAATATGCAAAATTTGTGTGATAAGTCAAAACAGCAAAAGCGGAAGGATAAAGAACAGATATTGCGGTTTGTTCGTACAGATAAAATTTATTTTTGTAATGATGATATTTAAATTTATGAATGAGCATGAATAATTTAAGAAAAATGCCGGTTGGCATACAGGATTTTGAGAAACTGCGTGAAAACGGTTTTGTTTATGTAGATAAGACGCAGTATATTTATCAGTTGGTTCAATTTGGAGTTCCATACTTTCTTGGTCGTCCGCGCAGGTTTGGGAAAAGTTTGTTTCTTTCCACGCTCAAAGCCTATTTTGAGGGGAGACGAGAGCTTTTTAAAGGGTTGGATATTGCCGGACTGGAAAAAGACTGGACGCCTTATCCTGTTATCTATCTTGATTTCAACTATTCGGAATATAGCGACGTGCAAACGCTCGAAATCGTACTTGACTGTATGTTGAAAGACTATGAAGAAAAATACAATATACAGGATATAGCGGCAAAACCGTCTATCCGTTTTAAACGCCTGATTGCAGAAATATATAAAAAAACAGGTCAAAGAGTGGTTGTCTTAGTTGATGAATATGACAAGTCGCTGGTCAATACGCTGGACAAGCCCGATGTGAATGAAAAAATCAGAGACGTCCTGAAAGGATTCTACGGCGTTCTCAAGGGCGCTGACGCACATTTGAAGTTTATGTTCTTAACAGGGGTTACAAAAATTTCAAAAGTAGATGTTTTCAACGACTTGAACCAACTTGTGGATATAAGTATGGACAAAAATTTCGCAGGAATTTGCGGTATCTCCGAAGAAGAGTTGCTACATGATTTTCAACCCGAAATGCACGCGCTTGCCGATAAATATAGGCTTACATTTGACGAAGTATTTCAAAAACTCAAAAAAAGACATGGTGGCTATCACTTTGCAAAAAGAAGCGAAAATATGTACAATCCTTTCAGTGTGCTAAATACTTTTGCAATGCTGGATTTTTCCTGCTATTGGTTTGCTACCGACACGCCTGCATTTTTGGTAAAGGCATTGAGAAGTCAGAAATATGACATTTTCAAGTTCGACAACAACGTACAAATTGCGGCAATCTCCATAATGGACTACCGCAGTGAAGCGCAAAATCTCATTTCCTTACTTTACCAAAGCGGTTATTTGACTATCAAGGCATACGACAACGTTTTGGACGAATATACTTTAGGTTTTCCCAATGATGAAGTAAAATACGGTTTTTTGAACGAGCTTTTATCTACCTATGTTCTAACGCCGATTGCTACAGGTAATTTTTCTGTAACCGGTTTTTTAAAGCAACTGATGGAAAACGACGTGGAAGGTTTTATGACTTCGCTACAGTCGTTTTTTGCCTCTATCTCTTACAAAGCCATTAAGCAGAAACATTGCGACGAGCAGTATTATCAGCATGTTTTTTATTTACTCTTTTCCATTATGGGGCAATTCGTAGAAAGTGAAGTAAAAAATAACAAGGAACGCGTCGACGCCGTTGTAAAAACTGCCGACAACATCTACGTTTTTGCATTCAAAATGGACAAAAACGCCACCGCAAAAAACGCCCTAAAGCAAATTAATGACAAGCATTACGCCATTCCCTACAAACCTGACCATCGGAAAGTCGTAAAAATCGGCGTAAAGTTTTCGCAAAAAACACGGAATGTGAAACGCTGGATAACGAAATAAAACAAAGTCCAAGACTTACTTTTGAAAATCAAAAAGACAGTATCTTGTTTACGGATAGTTTATTTTCCGATTATCCCTCCATTTTTACTGAACAATAATAAAAAAAGGCCATCCCATTAAGGAACAGCCTTTCATCTTAAAATCTAATATATGTCTAAATTTAAAAATCTAAAAGTATATGGATAAATTTAATCGTCCTGTAGGATGAAGTCTAAAGGATGAAGTAACAGGAACGAGGCGTTCTTCTGCCGTATATGCTTGCTGTAACAACCATGTTTCTGTTCTAAATCCAAGTTCTCCTGTACGATTATATCTTCCTTCCAGGTCAAATTCTGCGCCTATTGATAAGTTTCTACAGATAAAGAAGTCTGCTCCTATAAAAATAGCAGCTCCCAATATCATTGTATTTCCTTTTACCGATTCCAAAATACGATACCCGAGAGCATTTGCCGCAGCCGGTTCTTCCAAAAATAATCCCTGCTGTATCTGCGATAGAGTAGGATTTGTATTAGCGTCTGACATGGGATTTCCATATTCAAGAATATGCCTATTCAACCCAACTCCACCAAACACTTCGCCGCCTACATAACCCTGTACTCTCCATAAACTTCTACGGTATTCGTATCCAATACCCAACACTAATTCTGTTTGCCTACGTTTATAAACATCCACAGTTTTCTCTTCTAAAATAGGGTCTATCGGAGGACTTAATAGATTTTTTGCGTCGTCTCTAACAAATTGTCTATCGGTACGATTGTTTATACGAATACCCAAACGCGCACGAACAGCGCTTCTGTCTGTTAGAAAGTATTTTCCAAAAAAGTCCGACTGAAAAGCAACAACCGAATTACCTGTTGCCGCATTGGTAATACTATTATTAATGGTCTTTACAAAGTTTGCCATGTCCAATCCCAATGCAAAATCTCCGGCATGAGGAAGTATTTCCGAAAAATCTTTTCCGCCTCTGTTTTTCTCTTTCTTAATTTCTTCTTGTGCAAATACGTTTGTCATTACAAAGACAATCGCAATGCTTGCAATTACTATCTTTCTCATTCTATTTATATTTATAATTATTAAATAGTAAACTACTTACAGTAATTACAATTACTGGACATCGCTTACAGGTGAACTACCTTTACTGTAGGTGAAATTTTTACCCGGTTGAGTTGCAAAATTGACAATACCTCCTATCGTTACATTTAATTCGTAACGATAATAAGCCTGCTTGTTGTTATTGTATACGTCTGTAAATATCCAGAAATTTTCTGCGTCCAAGTCAACACTTGCGGTTCCTCTTTCAACCATTGGAACTTTTATAGAATAAGAACCACCATAACCAACCGTAATAGTTTGTTTTTCTACGTACTGTTTGTTACTCTGGTCTTTTAATGTAATCACAGCTGTTATCGTTGTACCTTCAGGAACAACTCTCTTTGAGGTATCACTATAATAGTCTAATTTTCCTGCTACTGTTACGGTAGTGGTAGGAACAAGAACATCTCTGTCAGTAGGATTTACGGTACCGGCAGCGTATGTACCTTGTACTATACGATCTGCTTCTCCAACTCCCAATCCCTGTACGGCTATATTAGCACATGTAAAATGTGTGTTCACTGTATAAGTCTGTCCAACATTATTTAATTTGACAACAGGATGAACAAAATCAGCAAATGAGACAGTTGCATCTACTCCACTTGGTACAACGGGGACATTAATTGAAAATTTCCCATCTTCACCAAGTTTAAATTCTGGACTAGCCCAATTTCCATTAGACTGATTAGTCGCAGAATAATCTACATAAGGAACGGAAACACGGATAGCAGTCCCTGCCGGTGCATATTCCAATCCCGCTTTAGTTTCATCTAACTCAGCATAAACAGTTCCCGTAATAGTTACTGTAGGAAGAGTATTCAAATCAAGAGCTTCTGAAGTTTCATACTTCTTACAAGAAGCAAACATAATAGCAATTAATGCTATTGGAACAAATATTCTTTTCATTTCTAAAAATTTAAATTAGTATTTTATTTCAATAATATAGTTTTATTCAATGCTATAATAGCATAAAAATTTGTGCCGCAAAGGTACTACTTTTTTTGCAAAGAAGAGCAAATCTTGTGGTTTTTTTTTCGTCCTGTTGATTCTCCCAAAGTATTTATTAGAATATAACAAACTGATAATATGTGTGATGTTTTTGTTTTTCTAACGAATAGTATTCTTTAAAGATGCGACAGAATTCTTATCCGAAAAAGCATCGTATTTCTTACTGTCATAAAACAAAAACACGAAAATAAAAAACGTCTATCTTCGTGTTTTTGTAATAGATTATTTGATTATAAGGCAAAAGACATGGATACAATAAATATTACAGGAATTGTGATTATAAGAATTGCTATCCCTATAATAGACATAATCCCTATAAATTTCCAATACGATTTCAGATTTCGTAAGGCTTCTTCCAAAACATATATATCCCCTCCTTCTTGAAGAGCTTTGTTTGTTTTTCGAGAAAACCGAAGCAAATACAATATCGGAAAAACTTTAATCGCAGCAATAATGAGAACGAATATCCCCATAGGTATAAAAAAATTCGGGAAAGGAGTGTGTAAATGGGACAGGGTGTTATTCGTTGCAAACATCATAAGTGCATAAAGTACAGAGAATCCAACACCAACAAAACCCAATATTGCATAAAAGTTAGTCCATGAAGCCATTGTTCTAAGGTATGCTTTCGCATTTTCTGTTACTTCCAACGTAAGCGATTTTTGTTCTGAACTGTCAATTGTTTCCATAATAATGTTGATTAATTTAATGATTTAAAATTAGACTGCAAAGATATAAAAAATAATTACACGCCCTTCAATAAAGTACAAACAAAAACGCCATGTAAATAATGATTAGTCGCCCCATTAATTCGCGATAAATGCAAAAAGAAAATAACTGTTTCAGATTTGCAAGTGATTTGTTGTTGGTAAATTGACTTGAAGTTATATGAAAGATGATATCTTATTGTTATTCAAATGTTATTCACCATACGGAGATATTCATTGAGCAATACCGCCGAACGGTGTTTACAATACCGCCGTATTACATTCGCGATATAACTATATTGCATTCGCTATATAACTATATTGCATTCGCGATATAACTATATTACATTCGCGATATAACTATATTGCATTCGCGATATAACTATATTGCATTCGCGATATAACTATATTACATTCGCGATATAACTATATTGCATTCGCGATATAACTATATTACATTCGTGATATAACTATATTGCATTCGCGATATAACTATATTGCATTCGCGATATAACTGTATCGTGTACAACGATATCACCGTATCGCGAACAACGATATCACTGTATTGCGAGGGATAAAAAAAGCAGATGTAGAACAAGAGCTTACAGAACGTAAAAATAGTGGTTAGCCACCCATTAATCCGCGATGAATGCAAAAAGAAAATAACTTCTTCAGATTTGCAAGTGATTTGTTGTTAGAAAATTGACTTGAAGTTATATGAAAGTTTACATCCAAGAGGTGGCGGTCTCTATTTTGCAAGACCGCCGTCTCTGTTGCGAGAGACCGCCGTCTCTGTTGCAAGAGAACGCCGTCTCCGTTGCAAGAGACCGCCGTCTCTGTTACAAGAGAACGCCGTCTCTGTTGCAAGAGAACGCCGTCTTGCGAATGAACAGTAAACGAGTGCATTGTTTGAACTATGAATAAAAGGGAGAAACAACAAAAAAAAATCCCCGCTTACATTGTCAATATCGACATTTGGAGCAGGGATTTTGCAATGCAAATCATCCTATACTACCGTTTGTTCAGGTATAGGT
>JAISDH010000471.1 GCA_031264975.1 Bacteroidales bacterium | reverse complement strand
TTTGCTGCCGAACAATTTAAAAGCGACATTCACGACCGCGTAAAAGGAAATTGTGCAACTCACGCTTTCGGAAGAACAAATGTAATAGAAGTTTCAAAATCTGATTTTCAATATATGCCGCCTGTTTATAAATCAATGCTCACACGATTGGAGCAGGGCGAATATATTTTGCAAAACCCGATTTTCCGCTCGCCGTTAAACATAAGATTTCCACGGCCACTTTATAAACAATTTAAGAATGGATAATATAAAAACATGAAACTGTCAATACGTAATTTCAAGACAATCGGAGAATTAAAAGGATTTAATTTTAATTCCATCAATATTATATCCGGTGTAAATAGCAGCGGAAAGACATCTTTTATTCAATTTCTTTTGTTGCTGAAGCAAACAATTGAGGCACAATTAGCAAATCCAAGGTTAGTTTTTGACAATTTTGGGACGTATGAAAGTTTAGTTTTCAAAAAAGATACCAGCAAGCAAATTGGCTTTGAATTATTGTTTGAGAAAGAAGAAATTGACGGTAAATTTCAATCTGTTCTTGAAATTGAAAATATTTCAATTAAAGTAGATTACTGCTTACAGAATAATGAAAATGTTCCGTCTAACATATTCATTACTTACAATTCTCCACAGGCAACTCGAAAACAACATTTTATAAAATTTACTCTTGAAAATTCCAACTACAAAATAGAAACAGATACAGCATTATTTGGGGAAGATTTTTTTAGTATCAGTGGAAATTTTGGAACTCTAAATACAACTGCGTTTATTCCATTAACATTTTCAACCGAAGTTGATATTGAAGGTGATGAAAAATTAATTTCTATTGCAGTTCAAATAAAAGAAATTCAGGAAATTGTAAATACAATTTTTAATAATATATCGTATATTGGACCATTACGAGAAGAACCACAAGATTTATATAACGCAAATAAGAAAAATAAAAGCATTGGAAATAGAGGTGAATTTGCTGCTCAGTTTTTAGAAGAAGAAGCAAACAGTATTGTTGAATTTTGTGATATAAAAACAAAAATATTACAACAAAAAACTTTAAGTGAAGCAGTCAAATACTGGATTTGTGATGTATTTAATCTTGCAAAAAATATAAAAGCAGAAAAATACAAAGACAGTTTTATCGTCAAAATTGTCAATCATTACAGTGTAGAATCAACAATCAGACAGGTTGGTTTTGGTATTAGTCAGGTTTTGCCGATTATTGTTGAGGGTTTACGAATGAATAAAAACGGGGTTTTAATTTTGGAACAACCCGAAATTCATTTACACCCAAAAGTCCAAAGTGCATTGTTTGATTTTATTTATTCTCTTTCTTTGACCGGTAAAAAGTTCTTAATAGAAACTCACAGCGACCATTTTATTACAAGAATGAGAAGGCGAGTTGCCGAAGACGAAAATAAGTTGTCGGAAAAAATAAATCTTGTGTTCGTAGAGCAAAAAGAGGCAGAACATTTGTTTCACAAACTGAATTTAGATGATATGGGAACATTTGATTACTTCCCTGTTGATTTTGTTGAGCAAACAGACGATTTTGGGGCAATAATTATAGCACAGGCAAAGAAAGCAAAAAATAAACAGTATTAGATTATGGAAGCAAAAGTAATTTTAGATATATCTTCTGTTGTTTGGGACGAAAACCATTTTAACGCAAACAAGTCGTTTTATTATACACTGAAAAGTGAAGTATTTTTGTTTATTAATGCCTTTGATAATTGTAATAATCTAAAATTTGTAGCACGAGAAGAATTATTAAACGAAATTATAACTTTGTTCCCGTACAAAATTTGTAGCGACCACAGTATGTACGATTTTCAGAGATTAGTCCTGCATTTTTTGGCGACAAAAAGAAATGTTTCTTATTCTGCAATCACGTCTACGGCTAACAGTATTCCGAATATTTGTTATTCTTATTTTAGCCCTGATTTACAAACCGAAATCGGCTATTTGATAACAGAAATTCATAATAGTTCAGACAATCATATTTTCTGTACTTTTCACACTCGCTGGCAAAATAATACTAATTTGCAGACAAATAACGGGGCTGCAAAAATTCACCAAACAGTAATTCACGAAGATACAAAACCGACAATTCAAGATTATTATTTGACAAATGTTAGAAACGTCTTTGAGCATAATCCAAAACACGACAGAAACAAAGGAGTCCATTATGAAAATGGTGTAAAAGTAAATCCTCTGTCTTGTTTTGACGGAACGAATACCGATATTCTACAAAACTTGTTAGACAATGCCATTCAAATTGTCAAGAATTATTATGCTTATGATGATGTAAACCAAACTTTTGTATGTTTTAAAAAACATCAAGACAACAAATATCACGGTTATGACGAAGACCTTGATAAAGTTCCACAAAAAATCAGGGAGGAATTTCACAAATGAGTAATGCAGATAAATTTAGACCGGTAATAGGCAAAAATGTCATTGAAAATCTTACCGTTGGTATGTATGACGACCCGCGTTTTGTTTATCGGGAATATGTACAAAATGCAGCTGACCAGATTGATGCTGCAAAGAAACAAAATTTGTATCAGTCCGAAGACGAACCGTCTATTTATATTCAAATAAATACAGATACTAAAACTGTTATTATCGAAGATAACGCGACAGGAATAGAGTCAGCAAAAGTATTGCCACTTTTGGGAAATATTGCACAGTCAACAAAAAACAAATACGAAGACAAAGGATTCAGAGGTATTGGACGATTGGGAGGTTTAGGTTATTGTGAAAAATTGATTTTTAAAACTTCGTTTTGTGGCGAAAATGTAAAAAGCACAATGATTTGGGACGCCAAAAAACTAAAAGAAATTATAAATGATGATAGCATTAAAATTGGTGCGGCGGAATTGATCAGTATTATTACCGACTATTCGTTTGATAACAATGAAAATGCGGATACGCATTATTTTAAGGTTATTATGGAAAACGTTACAAACGAAATGCTGTTAGATATTCAACAAGTTAGAGATTATCTGTCAATGGTGGCGCCTGTACCGTTTGCTAATTATTTCACACATAAAAACAAAATCTACAATAATGCCAAAAATAAAAATGTTAGCATAGACGAATACAATATCTATGTAAATACAGACCAGCTATTCAAAGGTTATAACAATTACATTTATAAAAACAATGCCGTATCGGAGGAAGACACAATAATTGATGTTGCTTTTTTTGAAGAATATTATAAAGAAGAACTGTTATTTTGGGGTTGGTATGGAATCTCGTCAGAAATGCACCAAATTCCTGACGAAAATAAATCACGGGGAATTAGATTACGAAAATCAAACATCCAAATTGGATTAGAAAATTGTTTAGACAAATTTCATAAAAGAGAGTTGGGTAATAGATATTTTATTGGCGAAGTGTATGCAGTAAACAAAGAGTTGATTCCTAATGCCCGTCGTGATTTTTTCATTGATAGTGACGAATGTATTCAATTTTCAAAACGATTGAGAAAATTGTTTTTCAAACTATACGACTTATATCATGATTTTTCCACAAAGAATGCTGCAATTAAAGCAGGACTGGATTTGAAAGATATAAGTGAAAAAATTAAAGATGATACTCTTGATACAACAACTAAAGAAAAATTATCTTCCGAAATAAAAAAATTGGAGAAAAAAGTAGGTGATGCTCAAAAATCATTGCCTCGATTATTGAATAAGTATCAAAATAAAGATTCGATATTCAATATATTAGAAGAAAGCATTAAAGATTCCGGTTTTGATTTTGGGCACGAAAAAGAAGATAAACGACAATACCTGCAAAAGCAAGATCCTCAAAATTTAAACTATAAAGCATCTAAGCCTGCTTTGCTGCCACAAGAAGAAGCAATTTTGAAAAAAGTTTATACTGTTCTCCATCAAAATCTGATTAAAACAACTGCTGAAGAATTAATACAAAAAATTGAAGAAGAAGTTCGTAAATGAACAGAAATATACTTTTAATAGAACCCGATTATAAAAACAAATATCCTCCTGTTGGGTTAATGAAAATTGCAACTTATCACCGAAATCTCCGGGACAAGGTAACATTTTTTAAGGGGAATTTAAAATCTCTTGTAATCGGCATCATTGTGAAAAAATGTATTGACAAACTTACGCAAATTGACAATTCGATAAACTGGCTTTTGCAATACGAAACTATTTATAATTATATTGCAACAGGGAAACTACATTATTATGACAACATTAAAATTGAGCATTCTAATTATAAATCACTTATATCTTTTGCAATAGAAGAAAACAAAAAATATTTTCAAAAAAAACTGTACGAAAAAGAGCCATTATTCGATCGCGTTTATGTTGCAACTTTATTCACTTTTTATTGGAAAATAACGATTGAAACAATAAATTTCGCAAAAACGCTTGTAAAAGAAGATTCAGATGTTTTTATAGGCGGAGTTTCGGCAACTTTGCTTTATGATGACATTGTTGAACAAACAGGGATTAAACCAATCAAAGGACTTTTGAACAAGCCCAAAATGTTGGATGGAAATAATGATATTATTGTTGATGTTTTGCCTTTGGATTACTCTATTTTAGACGAAACCGACTACAAATACCCTGAAAATGACGCTTATTACGGCTATATGACACGGGGCTGCTTCAGAAATTGCCCTTTTTGCGCAGTTACAACATTAGAGCCAAAGTATTGCGAATATGTTTCATTGAAAGACAAGATTGAAGAAACAAAAGCAAAATATGGAGATAAGAGAAATCTTTTACTGCTTGACAATAATGTTTTATATTCTACACGTTTCCCCCAAATAATCCAGGAAATTATTGATTGTGGTTTTGGAAAAGATGCGACTTACACAGAACCTGACGAATACGAAATCGCCCTGAAAAATTTAGAAAAAGGCACAAATGACACTGCATATACGAAAAAATTATTTAATCTTAATTTGCTGTTATTAAATCGTCTAAACGGGACTGCAGAACAGGATTTTTATAATTTGTTAGAAAGCAATTTGTTGTTAAATATTCACACAACAACAAAAGATAGCTTACTGAAAGTTGCGCAAGACATTGTACCGCTTTATGCAAGACATTTCCGAAAAAGACCGAAACAACGCTATATTGATTTTAATCAGGGCGTGGACGCACGGCTTTTTACAGAGGAAAAGGCAAACTTACTTGGAAAAATCAATATTCGTCCTTTGCGAATTGCTTTCGACAACTATAAAGACCGCAAATATTATGAAAATGCAATCCGTTTGAGTGCAAAAGCAGGCATAAAAAACTTTTCAAACTATATTCTTTATAATTTCAAAGATAAACCGGTAGAGTTTTATCTGCGATTACAACTTAACATCGAATTGTGCGAGGAATTGGATATAGACATTTATTCTTTTCCAATGAAATTTCACCCAATTACAGGCAAAGACCGGTTCAATCGCGGTTATTTGGGCAAACACTGGAATAGAAAATATATCAGAGCAATACAAGCCGTTTTGAATGCAATAAAAGGAAAAGTGGGACGAGGCAAAGAGTTTTTTGAAAAAGCATTTGGAGCAACTGAAGAACAATTTTTCAAAATTTTAGAAATGCCTGAAACAATGATTCTATATCGTTTTTTCTTTGAATGGCTGGGAGATGAAAAAAACTATTGCGTTTCAACAAATGCCTGGTGGCAATGTTGGCAAGAGACATTCAAAGTTTTGAACGAACAGGAAACGTTTGAATTATTAGAAATTATACATCAAAATAACTTCAGTTTGCTGCTATCAGAAAACGACAATCCTAAATTTTCCGAATTGCTGAAATTTTATGTGAATTATAGAGATGATATTAATGACCCTGAAACAGAACTTTATAGATTGAAGAAAGAATATGATATGAATCCAACAAAAAAATTGCGAAGAAAAAAAGAGAAGCAGTAAGTTTTTAAAGTATGCTTATGCTTATAAATGGACATAAATAAATAATCCTGTTTACAGTTCGACCACTTGTGTTTGGCCTTCGTGAACAAGCATAATGTTTCAATACTGTTTTCCGTTTTTACGGACAGAAACAGGAAAAATATATACCTTTGCGCGACAAAAAGTATAAAGTATCTGAAATGAAATATTCCGGTGTTCGTGAAGAAGAGATAAAAAACAGGGTGGCGACAGATTTCTTTGCCAAATTTGATTGCGACAGGATTGTCGGGTTCATTGACTTTGCAGTGAAACTCAAGCGTCCTGTAAATGCTATTGATCTTCATGACGAATATTTGCTGTGGGCGGAGGCTAAAAACAAGCCCACCAATATTCAATTGATGCTTGCGCAATTAATATTGACCATAGGCAAAGCCCGCACATTCGACAAAATCATGCCGCCTCCGTTTCTCGGCTGTTTTGACAACGAAAAAATCGCTTTTGTTCCCTACTCTGAAATTCAGGGTATTTTCTATCAAAACGATTTTAACTGGAAAATAACGCCTTCCGACTGCGAAACACGCGAATTTAAACAGGTTTATGCCCGGATACAGGAAATTCCGCGGGAAACATATCTTTTCAATTTTGAAAAGGACGAAAAAGAGTTGAGACAGTTTATCCGGGAAAATTTTATTCCCGGAAAAGCCGAAACAGCTAAAATACGTATAGACAAGAATAATTTTATTGCCGTTTACAACAAATGGCTCGAAACGGTACAGCCGACCATTGCCGTAAAATGGGAGAAAGCGAAAGCGCACGGCATTATTGACGGCGATTTTTATTTAGCCGATTTGCTTTCCGCCGAAAACAGGACGCTGAAAGAAAAACTTTTTGTGCTTTTGCACGGTAATTATTACGAATTTGACCGCACTGTTGACGAAGACGACATTTACAATTCAAAACGCGCCGAATTTTCCGACAGTCAGAAGGCGTACACGCAGTTCTGGACAAAATACGAACGTCCGCCCCTCGAAGAATACTGGGATTATATTATCGAACGCCGCGATTTGCTTGTGCAGCAGGATGTGCGCGAGCGTAAAGGCTCATTTTTTACGCCGAAAATCTGGGTGGAACTTTCTCAGAAATACATTGCCGGAGTGCTGGGCGAAAACTGGCAGGACGAATACTGTATATGGGATTGTGCGGCAGGAACAGGCAACCTGCTTGCAGGATTGACCAATAAATACAATATTTGGGCGTCGACACTCGACAAAGCTGATGTGGACGTAATGAAAGACCGCATTCGCAATGGCGCAAATCTTCTGGAAAGCCACATATTTCAATTTGATTTTTTGAATGATGATTTTACAAAACTCCCACAGGGTTTGCAGGATATTATTAACGATGAAAATAAACGAAAGAAACTTGTTATCTATATCAATCCGCCGTATGCGGAAATTGCAGGAAATAAAATTGGTGTAAATATCAATATAATACACGAAAAATATGCAGGACAGTTAGAAGATGCGAACAGGGAATTATTTGCTCAATTCTTAATCAGAATTTATAATGAAATTCCTGCTTGTAAAATTGCTGAATTTTCTAAATGTAAAACTTTGTCGGGCTCTCATTTTAAAACATTCAGGAGTAATTTTAAGGCAAAATTATTGAACATGTTTATTGTTCCTGCTTATACTTTTGATAATGTTGTTGGAAGATTTCCAATAGGTTTTAAAATCTGGGATACGGCAATTAAAGAAGAATTTACAGAAATAAAAGCAGATGTTTTTGACGAATATGGAAATAAATTGGAACAGCACGGATTTTTCTCTTATAATGACAATGAATATTTTAGCAGATGGGTAAATTCATTTAAGAAAAAGGAAAAATATTGTTTAGCTTGGCTGGAAGGTGTTACAAGAAATGATTTTCAATCTCAAAATGGAATTTTTATTTGCAATAAAAAAGAACAAATAGCTGTTCCTCGTGGAATTGCAATTTATGATACAAATTTGCTTGAATGCTGTATTTGCTTTACAGTTCGCAAAATAATTCCTGCCGACTGGCTCAACGACCGCGACCAGTTTCTCTACCCGAACGAGGGATGGAAAACCGACAGGGAATTTCAAAATGACTGTCTTGCATATACTTTGTTTAACAATAATATTCAATCGAAATATGGTGTGAATCACTGGATACCGTTTACTGAATATCAGGTTGCGGCTCGCGATAAATTCGACAGTAATTTCATGACCGATTTTATTGAAGGAAAAATCAAACTGAACAATATTATAGCGGAACCTTTATTGTTTTACGGCATTAACGATTACGGCGGGGGAGGAGCTGCATATAGAGATAAAAAGGAAACAAAACTTGAATTTTCCGAAGCTGCAAAAAAAGTTTTCGAGGCGGGAAAAGAATTGTGGAAATATTATCACGCACAAGCGAAGTGCAATGTAAACGCCTCTCTGTACGATATTCGCGAACACTTTCAGGGACGAAACAACAATGGCAAAATGAACAATAAAAGCGATAATGAAACCTATAACGAACTTATTGGCAATCTGCGCGCGGAATTGAAAATTTTGGCGAAGAAAATTGAGCCGAAAGTGTATGAATACGGTTTTTTGAAGGAGTAAGTAAGAAATGCAGATGAAACGATTAATAATATTTATAATACCAGAGAGCGCAGGATGTTCCGGCACATATACAGTCTATGATTGATTCCGTTAAAGTCGATGAAGACAGTAATCCCGTATTGGTATTTTATAAAGAAAAGAATACGTAGACGACCTCTTTATACAGGCGCGGCGCAGTCTCCGTAGAGCTGCGCCGCGCAAAAAAAGATATGGATGATTTAATACACCTTCACATTCTGTTTGATTATTTGCACCGGTCCGATCAGTCCGGCGGGGTACAGTGGGGAATCCCTGTCGAAATAGTACCAGATAGTAAACGCCTTCCGGTCTTTCGAGGGGCGGTCTTGATTCAGGACGAACCAGTCGGGGAAAGCCCTCATCGCCTTGCCGTTTTCGCCGCGGTCCATTCCGAACTCGAAATCGGCGGGATGCTGTTCATCTCCAATCAG